>JABIQT010001110.1 GCA_018667995.1 Candidatus Latescibacterota bacterium | reverse complement strand
GGGCGAAAGTCGATTAATGAGTCGACTTCCTTACGTTCCGTTCTGTGCTCAGCCGCTATCTGTGTGGTAATCGAGGTCGTGCTCTTGGCAGCACACCCACAAAGACTGATGACTGCGAACACTGTCCACGTCCTCATTTTGGTCCTCCCCTGGCCTATTGGGGGAGGCTCCTGCCCCTACTCAACACGAAGGCAAATACGGTAGATCGGCGCCAGTCGGTTATGCGCTACGTGCATGTTATCACGCCAGGGCACAGAGTTTCGACTCCACGGAATCGCCAACCCACATCTCCACAACGATACCTTCCTGCTGGATCCGCTCGTACTCAGCCCACGACGAGACGGCTTGGACCTTCTGCGCCGGCATCTGTCAGCAACGAGCTCTAACCTGGGCGAAGTCTGGGTCGTCACATTCTATGCCAAGCTGTGGGGCTGACTTCCCTGAGACTTAGAACGGGAAGACACATTCAGATGAGTCATCCTGAGACGGCCAAGTGGGTCTGTTGTCACTGTATCATCAGGACCAATTCGTACTGCTTCGACGGATTCGGCGCTATCCAAGGGCAGTCAGGTCACCAACTGACTCCGACCGTGGAACGTGCCTTCAGTCACTCGCCGCGGGCTCTTTCTCCAGCCTGAACACCAAGTGAAAAGGCGATTCACCCAGCGATATTGGATTAAGAACCCTCACGAAATCTTGATAGCCAGATTTGCTGATAAGTACGGTGTGCTCATCCGATGCCGTAACGGGGAATCGCACAGGCGCTTGTCCAAGGAAGCGTTCATCCAACATCACATCCGCCCCTGACGGCAACGTCGTGATCACCAGTACGCACGTCACCACTGCGGATGGCATTGTCTGGAGCTCGGCTTCGTCGGGCACGGACAGGGGACGTGACTCAGCCAAGGGCTTGGACCTTGCGGGTGGCTGCGTGGTTACGATAGTCGATTCGACATGTTCTGGCAGCGGATACGTTCGGAACGCACGGACAGAACCGGTAAGATTGTGATGCGAGGGTTGCACTACACGAAAGACATTGTCCGAGAGCGTCATTTTCGTGTCAAAAAGCTGCTTCTTGGCGTCCCGGTATAGAGCGAAATACATCCCCTCGATGGCTGTCCTCTTGAGCCAAAACTTCGCTTCGCCTCGCGCCCACCCTTCCTTTCGTGTGGATGTGACAAACGCGACATACTCATAGTCAGTACGACGGCCCGTCGTGTTCTTTACGACCGCCACCTCATATGCGTTGTCCTCCCAGAGCCAGACGCCCTCCGCAGGATCGCCGTCCGTATCGCCGCTCAAGTAACGTTCAATGGCCAGTGCTTTCGTCAGTGGACCAACGGTCATCACTCGATGTTGCTGGGCGGCACACCCACCAATCGACAGACATAAAAGGAAGATGCATGCAGATTTCAACTTAATCTCTCTACTAAAGAGTCGCTTGAATCACGAATGCGGCATTGGTGTGGACAGCACAGAAGCGTTGTCAATCTCGCCAGGGGGACATCATGAGTCGTGACAAGATCCCGATTCTGAGGCCGGCGAGTAGGTCTGAATCCAAGCATCTCCATTCGGAGTCATCCACCAGGTATGTCTGCCGTACGAGGCCGAAGCCAGAAAGTCCGGCACCTACTCCGGCTTCGCCTTGAGCCGGTAGAGCAAATGCTGTACGGACTCATCTCCAAATGAACTTGGATCTATCAGCTTAACCATCGCCTCAAACCCGGCTGCGGAGAGTTGGACGCTGTGAGCTTCGTCGCGCGAGACCGAGTATCTCAGTGGGGTTTGCCCAACGAAAAGCTCATCGATCATCACATCGGCCCCAGACGGGATTGATGCGATCACGACCGCTACCCTACTGACCGCAGATGCAGATTCCTCTTCTTGGATCGCCGGCGACGCCTCAACGGCCTCGATGGCGAATAACGAGAAATCCGCAACCTGCATCATGACCTCCTTTGCGAGGAGATCGTACGACTCAGCAAAGCACTCTCGAGCCTTGGCGATGGCATGATCGCCATCGATCTGCCTCACTCGCCTGAGTTTGCTCTCTGCTTCCGAGAACGTTCGGGCATCCGGACCCTCTCTAAGGAGCACACCGAGCCATACATAGTCGCCGCACATAGCGTCGGGGTTCACGTTCGACAGAACGAGATTCTTTGTAGCTATGGGAAGATTGGTGTTGGTGTAGAGTGTGACCTCGATCACTGATGACAGGCTCAGCGGCGATGGCATCCACTCCCGCGAGTGGCTGAGTTTATGCTGTGGATGACTGACCTGCCAGAAAACACCAAGGCTCTCTCCTCTGCCAACCAAGGCCGTCTGCTGTTCCCTGAGTTTGACTCGGAGGTAGTAATCGGCCTCAGCCCCACTTCTCCAAATTGAGACCTCCTCCAGAAGACCCCGCCCTGCAATCTCCTGCACAATTCGGGCGTCGATCATTTCAGAGAAGTGTGGGCCAGGTGCGAATCCAAGTGCCCTGCCCACATCATCAAGAGTCTTAGAATTCACTCTGGCGCGTGACGACTCCACGTCGATCTTCACAGCCAAGGAGATAGGGAAGTGGGAAGCCCCTCCAAGGGGGGAGTCAGGTTCATATCGAACCTCAAGGAACGGTGCAGACGACGTGTCCATGTATGACGACGTGGAGGCACAGGACAAGAGTATCGCGGACAAGGCCCACGACAGATTGCGGATTGAACGCCTACGGTTTCCCATGGCGTAGATCGCCTTTCTGTTGCTTTGGTCTGTTGTCTTTGCGGAAGAACAACGCCAGTTGTGGCGCGGGCAAGTTAAGAGCTTCCTCCCCAATCTCAAATGTGGGCGAACAGGGTAGCAGCGCGCTATTGGTATCGAGGTGCGCCCTGTCCATGGAGCTCAATGCACAACTCGAACGCGGGATCCTCGAGCTTGCGTCGAAAAGCCTCGGTGTCCAATCCCGCTGGAAGTCTTGTTGTCATCGGCGTACCAAGGCTGATCATGCTTCCATCGTCACCTCGACCAACAGGTTTGATGCGCGGCAGAAGTTCGTGCAGACCTCGCGCAACTGGTCAAATGCGTACCACGCATAATCGAACGAGGTAGCCGGAGGCGTGGTAGGTAGGACGCCACAAGAAGGCAGCTACTCACCCGTCTGCCAGCGATGCGCTGACAGTTTCATCACTTCGATCGTGTTCGCAGTCGCAAGGCTTGGGACTGCGATTGTGAAAGGCTCAGAAGTGGTGCTCTCCCCGCCCGCTCGAATGGCTACAACCAGCGGCGATGGATAGTTAACAATCTTGATTCCCGTTGGCCCTGTGTAGTAGTACTCGGCAATCTTGAAATCGTTCCGGTCATAGAACCTTGCGTGGTAGTACGTGAAAAGATCTAAATCAGCCCCGTTTGTCCACGTAATCGAGAACGTACCACTGACGGCAACGCCAGTAGAGGTCTGTCGGTATGAAAGGAACCGCCATTTCGCGTCGGTATTCACCCGTCCCCATGTGGTCGTCCATCCCCACCCATTGCGCTCGTGTAGATCGGTGCGCAGCCTGTCATCGACTGAGACGTACACAGTGTCCCGCACCGTGATCGGGTCGGCGTTCCGAAATATCACATTCGGCAAGTCTGGGGAGGGCGGGAAGGTGTAGCTGTTGTAGGTTGGTCCAAACCCCTCCGATACACTGTAGAGCACATTGTCTTCAAGCAGGCTGAAGTCAGCCGTGGTGCCGGTTGAGTTGGTAAAGCGGCTGGCATGTACCTGACAACAGCCGATTACCTGGTACGTGGCTGTCTGGTGAGCGACACCTGATGTCAGATGGTACATATCCCAGGGCGCAAGATATGTCGCCAGATGCCTGAGCATCGTCCCGTCTGAGTTGAACTTGAGGTATTCAACGAGGGTGAGCGTCCCACCTTCCGACACGCGCCAATAGACCCCGTTTGTTAAGAGCCTGAGTAGGGTGTCGTGTACCGTTACATTCTGGACAACGGTATCCCGTACGGTCAGCGTCTGAGTCTGGGTGACAGTATCGTGAACCGTCACTCTGACGGTGTCTGGCTGTTCGGGCAACCCTACGACTCCGAAATTGCTCGCGAAGAGAAAGAAATCATCGTAGTCAACGCGGCCATCTCTGTTGAGGTCACCAAGGACTGCCGATGCAGGAACGGCACCCCACAGGATCGCCCCAATCCCGGCTATAAGAAAACTCTTGAACACTCTCTCAATCACCCCAAGCACCTATGGCCTCGCGAAGTATGTTGCCGTAGAGGTACGATGTTCTAAAAGGCGGGGTCGATCAAATGTTGATTCGACATGGAGCTCACGTAATTGTTCCGCCTGTCGAGCAACTGTCCCACAAACCCATCGGCAAGTAGCGGGGATCCGGCCCGAAGTGAGTGGTCTGTGCAGGGCGTCCCGTGGACTTGTGTCCGTGGGACATTATTTGGTAATTCACGCAGAAGCGGTCCTTTCCTCGTGAGCATCGGAGGTCGCCATGCGCTGCGCTATCTACTGCCGAGTATCCACCGACGACCAGAACCTCGATCGCCAGGTCGATGAACTGCGTGAGTTCGCTGCAAGAATGAAGTGGGAACTCGACGGGGAATATTCTGACAAGCTCTCGGGAGCCCAACGGAGTCGCCCAGGACTCGACGCCATGATGGAAGCAGCAGAGCGCCGCGAGTTCGATGTGCTCACGGTCTGGGCTCTGGATCGGGTCGGTCGATCGACCCTGCACACTCTGGAGATCGTGGAAAAGCTCGATGCCCTCGGCATCCATTTCCGCAGCTATACGCAAGGCGCGATTGACACAACGTCGCCAACGGGCAAGCTCGTGTTAACCATCCTGGCGGGGGTAGCTGAGATGGAGCGTTCGCAGATTCGCGATCGTGTACGATCCGGTCTGTCTGCGGCGAGGAAGAGGGGAGTCAGACTCGGCCAGCGACCGCTCGATGACTTGGTGCGTGAGCGAGTTCTGGCTCTTGCGAACTCCGGTATGTCGGTGCGGATGGTCGCCGAGAAGGTGTCCACGCGGCGTTACCCGGTCAGCAAGAGCAGCGTCCAGCGGATTCTGGCCAGAAAAAAGTGAGAACCATCAGGCGACTGAAGCCTCCCAACTCCAGTTTCTGTCGCCACGACTACTCAGGCCGGGCGCGGAGGGCCATCAGCGATCCCAGAGGATCCCACATCGTTCCAGTTGCGCAACAGCCCGCTATCGAGAAATCGGACGTTCAGTGGGGGACATGAACATTTTGGAGACTCCAACGCCTTTCCGGTCCCGCAGCTACGACGAACTTCCAGCGTTCTGCGAAGGCGGAGGTATACGTGTCACCTTTTCCACTATCGCCCCTGCTGGGCCTATGTAGAGGGTTTCATTAACACCGCCGCTCCCGTGCCACACTGTATACCAAGTTCCTCCATGGTAGGCATGACCAACCGGTGCCATCGAGACGCCCCACCGGAATATCCTGATGTTGCCCGGGGGCACAGCGAAGATCTCTCCGAGTGTCTTAATGCGCCGAGATTCCAGTGTATCAGCGAGTACCGTTGTGAACATCGAAATGTCGGACGTAAGAAGTTCCAACGCGGAAGCGGCAATCACTACCCCGGCCCTGTCCTGAGTGACCAGAATCTCTCGACGTGGTGTCGAGTCTTCCCGCCGTTGATTGGCTTGAGGAGAAGGCGGCTGCCGCCTCAATTCCTCGACCTTCTGCTCGAACTTCACCAGTTCGGAGCGAGCGACACGTACTCTGACTTTGACAAAGGCCCGACAACCAGCTTCGCAGTCGTACTCCTTGTGCAGGACTTTGACCTTGACGTGCGCGTGTGTGAAGACTTGGACGCGGTCTTTGACTGTTTGGAAATCCACCATCTCGGTGTAGCTCTCCAAGAAGACTCCCACTATCTCCTCGACCGCTTCTCTCTCGGCCTTTGTCTTGGCTTTCTCAATCGCGTCCTTCTTGCTGTCCTCTTCGCCGGCTTCATAGGTGGCTTCTGTCTCAACCTCGATGTACTTGGTTTGCCCCTCAGCGGGAAGAGGCTGAAGCGACCAGCACACACAGAGGAGTAAGGAGGCAAACCAGAGATGCCTGTGCTGTTTCATTCGGAACTCCCATGAAGTCAGTAAATGGACCGGTCATACTCGTCGGAGCGTTCTCGACTCTTACCAAATGTGTGCGAATCACGTGGTGGGCGCCATCTGCCTCTGCCATCGGATTGGTCCTGTCCAACACCTTTGACCAGTCTTCATTGGGGATGCCGATTCTCAGCTTGTCCATGAAGCTCAATACGTAGCTCAAAGGACGGATCCTCGAGCTTCTGACGAAGAGCCTCTGCGTCGAATCCCGCTGGAAGTCTTGTTGTCATCGGCGCACCAAGGGTGATCATGCTGCCATCGTCATCTCGACCAACGGGTTTGATGCGGGGCAGAAACTCGTGCAGCCCTCGCGCAACTACTTCGGAAGTAAGCTCAGAAAAGTCAGTCGTTGCGAAGGAAGCTGGCACGCCCAGAGGTGAATGCATAATTGGTCCCCGCCATAGGGGCCATGCGACACGATCGTAGTAGAAGGAGATCTCAGTTGGCTATCCGACCTTGCCTGGCAACGTCCGCGGAAGTCCGACCAGACCACATCGAACGAGTGAAGGGTGACACTCGCCTCGGGGGCGAAGTCGGTAGTGTTGTCATTGAGCCAATCCTCCATCTCGTCGCGCGTGGGCAGACCCATCTTGGTCAGTAATTCATCTGGAACGCCCATTTTTTCAGGACTGTCGGTCATGCTTGGGTGCCACCAAAAATCGCCTCTTGCGTGAGTAACCAACTTGGCGCGTGGAAGTGTCGACTTTCATGGGGAAGCATCAATTTTCATAGATATTAGCGGCGAAGATCATGCCCACCACCAGTCCAACAAACTGACCGAAATCACCGAACCAGTTACCGCCGATCAAGACACAGACAATTATCACCAACCCGCAGACTCCGGCATTGCCTTGGTTATCGTGTTGCCTCATTCAACTCCGAACTGTCATAGTAGAGAGTGTTTATGTACCAGAGCGCAGGGAACGGGTATTCAGGCGCACTGGTTCGTGGATTCGGGTTTGTATCTCGTGATGCAACGATGATGTCAAAGGATGACAAGTCCATTGCAACCTATTGCGACTGATATAGGACCGTCCATCCGACAGTCTGGCGGGCAATGCTCAACTCGGTTGCAGTTGGGGCTGTGACTCAGGAGCCTTCCAGGTGAATCCCAATGCGTAGGCCAGCACCTCCTTTTCCATGGCCCCCACTGCTATTCTGTACTCCGGCGACATCAGACCTCCGTACTGGCCGTCCATCAGTCCGCTACATTAACCTCAACCTTGAGATCCGTCTCATTGAGAAGTACCTACTGACGGTCGAATGAAGGCGAGTAGGGACACGAACCCACACCCCTTCTTCAGGAAGACCTGAGATTTCTCCCATTTGGTACGCCGTATTTGTTTGGCTGCGGTTGGCCTTTCTCAAGGAAGAAGACAAGTAGAGCAAGGCCGGCGAAAGGTATCAGTGCCAAGAGAAGCCACGAGCCACTTCTGTTCGTGTCATGGAGTCGTCGAACTGAGACAGCGATACAGGGGCATAATACGGCCAAGAGAAACAGCAAATATCCCCACATTGCCCACGGATATTCCACACCCAGGAGCGCGAATGCGACAGCAACAACTGCATTGGTGCCGTTGAATACCCAATATTCCGCCCGACTCGCCCGACCTTCGAAATCGGTGAATTTTATGAGGCCTGCTTCCGCTACCATGGGGTGCTGGCGCCGGCTTGCCCGGATCGGGCGCAGATCGTTCCGGGGCCCAGCTCCCTGACCCAGACCGAAGGCTGTGAGCACGCCGACACCGGAGGGCGCCGTGTTCATCGCGTTTCCTGGGCGAAGC
>JABIQT010000702.1 GCA_018667995.1 Candidatus Latescibacterota bacterium | reverse complement strand
TTCTCGCCTTTATCCGTGCGCTGCCCACCGTTACTCCGCCTCTTGAACTACTTTGGACTTGGTCAATTCCGCCGTCAGAGAAGAGAGCCCGATGCTCGTGAGCAGGCCACTGGCGAACCAGAGTAGCCATGCATCCAGGGCACGAAAAATGATGGTCTCCGCTACAATCGCCTCTGCCGGGATGGATGACAAGCCGGCGTAGAGGGCAACATTTAGCCCTTCCATCATACCGGCACCCCCAGGGATGATGGCGAATATTCCTCCAATTCTCAGAATTGTAGCATTCATTATGATCAACCAGATGGGGACTTCCACGTGCAGAGCCTTGAAGATAAAATAGGGCTGGGCGAGATCAAATCCCCAATTTATCAAGGACAAGACAGTTACCCAGAAAACGGCCTTTCGGTTGACGAAGAACGCCCTGAACTCCCCGTGCCACTCGTCCACGTGATCATCGAGGCTGGTCAGGTCCCATCGTCTGCGCAACGGCGGTATCAGCCAGGCGATGGCCCGGATAATAAACGTGACCACCGAGCGACCATATCGAAAATTGTAGATGCTGAGGTAGACCATGAGAATGACAAAGATGCAAAAGAAACCGGCACCGGCCAGTATGGTCCAGATGATAGAACTGGAGACCGGTAGGAACGGGACAACGATAATCCCGGTTATCACAACGATGCCCACGAAGACAAGTCCCTGGCAGAGACGTTCCGACGCCGTGCTGGCCATGGTCTGTTTGAAGCTCAACTTGCTTTTCAAAGACAGATAGTACGCGCCGATGGGCTCGCCACCCGTTCCAGCTCCGGGTGTGAGATTGTTAAAGAATCCTCGGACTATCACTGCCATGAAGGTGTGCTTGAAGGAAACCTGGAAATCTCGGGAAAGAATGACCAGGTGCCATCGCAGCGTCCACAGGAATACCTGAATGGGCACTTTCAAGGCGGCCAGGGCGAGTAGGCCGTAGTCGACCCCATCCATAGTTTCTGCCAGGGCCGCCATATCCACGGCGTAGAGCATACCGATAAGCGTCACCGCTGTGACGGCTATCGGTACGCTCACGCGTGTCCAGCGGACCTTCCGGTCTATACTCGCAGTAGAGGATTTATGCGAATCTGAGTCATCTGTTGTAGGCGTAATGGAAATAAGTCTATCCAGGTCGTATGTCAATTTCCGGCATCTCTACCTTGACGTAGGAATGCCGTGGTTCATCCTGCGGACGGCAAAAAGACCGATTCAAGAGCTCAAGTCAATGCTTAATACGGCGCAGCGGCTCCATACGATAGAGCGTGTGAGTGTTCTTCACGACCGAAGAAATCAGGATGTACCCGAGGATTACGATAACGAGAATACCTGCTATATCAGTCAGAAGGAAGGTGGTACCGCCTATTGTTATCTCCGGCAAATACAAGAGCACACAGTTCCAGATTCCCAATAGAATCCTGCCCTCCGTCGGACTTACCATTCCAAATGAAATCGTAAATTCGCCTAACGTGTAGGTAGCCAGATAGACGTTTATTGCAAGCACGAGGTAGATGAGGAGTATTCCATACGCCACGTTGGCGCTCATGTATCCTGAGATAGCCAATCCACCTAACAGAAAGACAGTACTGAAAGCGTCGACCATGTGGTCTACGTAGAAACCATATCTGGGGCGCTGCATGTCACGGAACCTCGCGAGCGTGCCATCAAGGCTATCCCCGAACCAGTTGAGCGCAAGGGCCAGGTTTACCAAATGAAGCCACGCCAGGTTATTCTGACTGAAATAGTAGAAAACACCTGCCAGAGCCATGGAAAGTAAACCCAGACCAGTCAGATGATCCGCATTGATCCGTCTCGGCATTCTGGCTGCCATCCACAACAGGACACGTTTTTCCAGAGGAGCCAGTAGGCTTTCCTGAACACGCTTGGCATCTGTAAAGGGTTTGGTACTCATGATCCTATCTCCTTTTTAGATTGAGTTACTCAGAATCAATCGTTTAGAACGTCATGTTGAGTACACTCAGGCGGTACTCCATGTCTTTTCCGCCATTAGGGCTCGTGACCACCTGTGCCGTTAGTGTCGGCAGTCCAGGATACCATCCACTGCCCTGGCGATTGATCACAGACGACCGCTCCGTCTTTCTTGAAAAGGCATATCCCATCATTCCACCAACAGCGGGCAATGTCGCCAGGCCAAGCGCTGTGAATGGATTGTGTGTGTTGCGGCCCAGGCCGATGGCCACCATTGAGAAGGCGGCAGTGCCCGCGAATGTGGCTCCAAACCTACCTTTAGCCTCGCCGTCGTGTAGCTTGCCGATCCAGTATATGATTGAAGAGGTGGCCAATGTAGGCGCAACAAATCCGACGAGCAACACGGATGCAACAGAGGTCCCTTTGGCGTTTTCGCCTTGGGCGAGCCCGATCGCACTGGGTACTGCAACAGCCAGCCCCACAGCAGTAGACGCCGTGCCGAGTAGAGCCTGCAGTGACAGGCGCCGCCAAGCATCGGTGGACTTCGATCCAAGGATTGCCTCCTGCTTTACAAACCCACCAGCTAAATCCATTCGGCGTCTTTCGAGGTGCCGGCGACGCTGAATTCCGACCAGTGCCCAGGAACTACGAAGCGAAAGTTGATGTGTCATCCAGTTCAATGATGCGTCACGGATAGGGAATCGGTCTCTTGTTGCGCTACTTGCGTGGGCCCGGTCGTTTCCAGGCGAGATTGCGAATAGGAACGCTGCTGCGAATACGAAAATCTGTTTGCTGTTCATGTTGCCCCCCTGCTTACACAGACGATGGATTTGCTATCAATGCATTCAAGACGCAAAGGGCGTGCCTGTTTGTATTGAGAAATGATTACTTATTTATTTTCAATGATTTAAGCAAATAGTAGGGGGATATTTTTGGAATCAGATAATGTCAACAGTTAGCAACATTTGCTAGCATCGTTTGAAGTAATAGCCGATACAAGCATGATTTGAATCTTGGGAGAATTTTCGGAGAGATAGATTCTAGACGCGGTGAAGTGACGATGCCGAGTACCTACTTGATACCCAGGCGCTGCATCTTGTACCGGAGAGTGGAGTAAGGGATTCCCAGGTCACTTGCAGCCTGTTTACGATTCCATCGGGCAGATTCGAGCGCTCGGATGATCTCAGCATGTTCAGATCCGGTGGACGGATCCGCTATGTTCGATCCACCCGGTTTGTCGATGGTGCTAATCTGGGTAGGTCTTTCGAAGTTCACAGGTCCTGTCTTGTTCAGCATTGCAGATCGTTCGACGAGATTGCGAAGCTCTCTGATATTACCGGGAAAATCATAATTGGTTATGCCGTTCAACGATCCTTCAGCGAATCCTTCAACTGGGGCGCCTCGGCGGTGTTGATATTCCTCAAGAAAGTAGTTCGCCAGAGGTAGAATATCCTCTCGCCTGTCCCTTAACGGGAGAAGGTGGATCGTGAAGAGATTGAGCCGAAATAAAAGGTCTCGTCGAAATCGGCC
>JABIQT010000539.1 GCA_018667995.1 Candidatus Latescibacterota bacterium | reverse complement strand
GACATGGTTAGCTGGGGCGCAGCATTGTACGATGCCATCAATAAGAAATGGTACCAGGCACCCGTCCGAGAGAAGGTACCCATTCGTGATCGCACAGGCGGGGGGGACTCGTTTGCCTCTGGCGTGTTGGCTGCACTGATGAAGGGCCATGATCTGGAAACAGCAGTAAATTGGGGCGCGGCTCACGGAATGCTGGTACAGGAGACCCCAGGCGACATTACTATGGTAAGTCAAGGCACCGTGGAGAAGGAAGTTCAGCGCGCCCTCGCAGGCGGAGGCGTCAAGGCTGCGCGTTAACTGTTCGTAAAAAAGCGCTCACAACAGAATCTGAATCAACGAGGAATGACATGCCTGAATACACACCAGATATTGACAGAACCGGCCGATTAATCAAGGCCATGGGAAAAGTTGTAGTGATCGGGAAGCCGCAGGTTCGGAATAAACAGGACACGGGATCTGACGGAACGCCGGTAGTTCGTCCTGAGTACATTGTAGCACTGATCAAGGGCGTCTGGGAAGCAGGATTTCCGGCAGAATTGACGTTTCGGATTCCGGAGTCGATTCTCCGTGAGGCCATGGAAGAACTCGTACCTGAGCGGGCGCGATGGTATGCGGCAGGGAGGGAAGTTCTTCTCGGTGTAGGCAGTGTCTGTGCTTACAGCGAGTTACAGTCAGCTTTAGATATGGGGTTCGACTTTGTAGTGGCGCCCTCGAACGGTATTGGTGGTGCCACTGTGGCTGGTGGTGGCTACCGCGACCCTATTGATTTCGTTCGGTTAACGCGTGAGGCCGGAGTTTTCTCGGCTCCGGCAGCATTCAGTCCGAGTGAAGTCGCTTTCTACCTGTTTCGTGACGACGGTTTGCGTCCGGATGCCCTCAAGATCTTTAACTCTGAATTGCTGGCCCCCAACGAGGCCAAGGCACTGGGAGGGCTACTGGCACCCTTTGCCCGAGAGGACGGACCATATGCGAACTCGGATTTCGTGATAATGCCTACGGGCGCTGTAAACCGGAAGACCGGACCGGCCTTTGAGAAGGCCATTTCGAAGAATGGATTTTTTCCGGTGCTGGGAATGTCAGATCCACTTAAGGATATGGCAGAGAATGCTACAAGAAATCCTTCGGACTACGCGATGGAGGCGAAGGCCTTCGTGGAAGACTACGGGAGCTGAATAATAGATATTCTGCGGTTTGGTGGGTGGTCGGACAGGAAGAACTGCCGACCATTCGCGGACTGCGAGGATTGTGGATTGTCTTGGTGAGTTACGTTGACAATAGATCTCTATCTATACTTCATCGGGTTCTTCAGAGTCCTCTTCCTCGGGCAGCGCTTCTTGTACTTCACCTATCAGTTCATGGACTCGTTTACGCAGCCGGTCTGCTTCTCGCCCGACCTCGTCCAATTCCTGCAGCATTTTCTCAAATTCATCGTCCGTTATCTTTTTCTGAGACATGCCAGTCCTCTTCGTGTGGGCTGCATTATACGTTGTCGAGCGGCTTATGGCATTGCAATCTGAGTTCAGGTTATCCACTGACCTGCACGATGTCAACGAATTTTGGGTATAACACAACTCAAGCTTGACGATTGACGCTATCCTGCACAAAACCTATATTCTACATTGGTATATTAACGTGTTGTTTCTCTCCGCTCACCTCTTTCGCGAATCGTAGACCAAGCATGTCCAACGACCCCCAAGCACCATCCTCGGATTGGTACGAACGAGCCTTCCAGATCGACTATCTTCGTGTTTACAAACACCGAAACGATGAAGAGGCCCGGAAGCAAATAGACTTTCTCACGAGGGTGCTCGAACTTGAGCCACCACTTGACATCTTTGACCTTAGCTGTGGTGACGGTCGGCATGCTATTGAATGGGCGCGTAGAGGGTATCAGGTGACGGGACTCGATCTCTCGAACGACCTTCTCGAACGTGCCCGTGAACGGGCAGATGAAGCCAAGATGGAAGTATCATTTATTCAGGGCGACATGCGCGAGATTCCATTCACTGCGTCCTTTGACCTCTTGGTCAATTTCTTTACCAGTTTTGGCTATTTCCGCGAGGACGCTGAGAACGAAAAGGTACTGCATGCCATCTCGAAAGCTCTTCGCCCGTCCGGCTATTTTCTGATGGACTATCTCAATCGTGAACATGTCATCAAATCGATTGTTCCAGAGGATAGGAAAGAGATTGATGGGGCTGTACTCGATCAGCTTCGGTGGGTATCTGGGGATCCGCACGAATCCGGATCCCATGTTCGCATCAACAAACAGGTAACAATGACTGAGCGTGGAAAAAGCCGCTCTTACGAAGAGTCGGTGCGCATGTACACTCTGGACGAAATGCTCAGCATGATATCCGAATCAGGGCTGAGAGTTACACATACCTTCGGCGATTTTGATGGACAGCCCGTGAGTGCTGATGCGCCCAGAATGATTCTGGTAGGTCGAAAGAACACGTGATAAGTTTGCACATCGGAGCGTAGATACAATGCAGACTAAGCGGAACCCCAAGACAATGCCCAATATCTCCCCAACTGGCTGCCCTGGAATACTACTGAGATACGCAGTGATCGGTGCCCCGATCCCTCAGTGAACCGACGAGTCCTCTGCTATGTCATCCATCATTACCTTGACGACAGATTTTGGCCTGTACGACGGATATGTGGGTGCCATGAAAGGGGTCATACTTGGTATCAATTCCAACGTTTCCATTGTTGACCTCTCGCACGAAATCCCGCCTCAAGATATACAAGAAGCCGCATACTTGCTGTGGACAAGCTATCGGTTCTTCCCCCGTGGGACTATCCATGTTGCGGTGGTAGATCCTGGCGTGGGAACAGAACGCCCGGCCATAATTGTGGATATTGGTGACCAGCGGTTTGTGGGGCCCGATAACGGTATCTTTGCGTACATATATCAGGACTTTCCGGGAGCAACTGTTACCTATATTACGAACAGATCTTACTGTCTTCCTCAGTTGAGCCGTACCTTTCATGGGCGCGACGTGTTTGCTCCTGTGGCTGCCCACTTATCGCGTGGTACCAAGAGATCTGAGTTCGGTCCCGAGCTATCAACTCCAGTCCGAGGCGAGGTGTCAAGCGCTCTCGTGACACGGGATTACATAAAGGGCCAAGTGGTGCACGTGGACCGTTTTGGCAATGCCATCACCAATATCTCCGAATCGCAGTTCCTTCGGATTACCGGCGGACAATCATTCCGGATTGAATTTAAAGACATGTACGTGGATTGTATCAACGATACCTATGGTGATGTCACTGCCGGTGAAACTCTTGCAGTGATGGGCAGTGCAGGAATGCTCGAGATTTCGGTAAACGGAGGCAATGCCGCTCACTCGTTGGGGTTAGATCGTACGACGCCTATATCGGTCGTCATTGAATAAGGGGTTCCGCCTTGAGAGCTCGAGAATACCTTCAGAACGCCACTCTTACCGCTGAGATGGTGGACCGGTTTCTTGATCCAGATGCGGAAAACTGGGCGGCTTTCGACCCGGTGTTGGGTTACCGGTTGCGAGACAGTGTGGTACGGGACGGAATGGATGGAAGCTTCACCATTTCATCGTATCCACATGGTGCCCGGCGGATGATCAACTACCCCGATGCTCCTTGCCGAATCAATACGTATGGGGATAGTTTCACCCAGTGCCATCAGGTGAGCGATGGGGAGACATGGCAGGAGTATCTCTCCGGTCATTTCGGCGAATCAATTCGAAATTTCGGGGTTGGGGGATATGGGGTCTATCAGGCCTATATGCGCATGATTCAGGAAGAAGCTGGTGAATCGGCCGCCGAGAATATCGTCCTCAATATCTGGTCCGATGATCATTTCCGAAGCGTAATGTCATGGCGGTGGCTCCATATACTGGAGTTCAGGCGCCATTTGATGCAGCCCGGCCAGGCGGAGAGGCAGGTATCGCTCTTCCATGCCAATCCCTGGGCCCATGTGACTTTGAATACGGAAACCGGCCTCTTCGAAGAGCGGGAGAATCCCTATGCCACGCCTCAGTCTCTTTACCGCCTCTGTGATCCTGACCATATCTATGAGGAGTTTGCGGGCGATGATTACGTACAGATACTGCTTGCGCGAAATGGCATAGAGGATATTGACCGACGAGCTCTAGGGCGTATGGCAGAGGCTCTGGATTATCCCATACTGGAAGGCGATGCCACGCGGCAGATTCAAGATGCCGATGCTCTACGCAGACT
>JABIQT010000404.1 GCA_018667995.1 Candidatus Latescibacterota bacterium | reverse complement strand
TCTGGCCGAGCGGGATACGCCGACAAGAATTCACATTCCACTGGGGCCCCTTACGGATCAGGAGCAAACCGAAGTAATTGCCGCCCTGGAAAGGACTCACACAAAATTAGTCATAATGGATGGCCGCTTTGACGACGCCAGATTGATGTGGCAGTACCTCCTGGCAAATTTCGGTTTGGATCAAGAGATCGGTGAGTACAGTATTTTCAGCAGGCGTGAGAGGCGATCATGAACTACACTGATCGTCGGTGAAACAGGCAATTGCGACGCGACGCCTCGTGGTGAGACTGACTATAAGAACAACCGAAGAGACTCGCCTCCTTGTATTCTGATGGACAGCCCATACTTCTCGTACAGAACGCCTTAATTGCTGCAACGAATTCGGAACCATGAGAAATGACTATGATTGACCTGGACGAAAAACGATTGAACCGCACCATTCTCACCCTCGCTTGGCCAGCGATACTCGAGAACATCCTCCAAACTTTTGTCTTCATCATCGATAGTATCTTCGTTGGGCGTCTCGGGACGGTAGCCTTCGCTGCCGTCGGACAGAGTTCGATGGTTCTGTTCACCGTGATATTTACCTTCTACGGTGTGGGCGTGGCCACTGGAGCAATTGTCGCGAGACGCCTCGGTCAGAGCGATGCCGACGGTGCCAGTGAGGCAGCAGCCCATGGCCTGTTTATTGGAATTGCCCTGGGGGCAGTTCTTGCGGCCGTCGGACTGGCGTTCGGTGAACAGGCCCTTGTGGCCCTGGGGACCGAACGTGAGGTTATTGAGGCTTCTCTCGGTTACATGGATATCGTGTTCTCGTTCAGCCTTGTCCGTCTGGTACTTTACATTGGTGCGGGAATCCTAAGAGCTGCTGGAGACACGCGTACTCCGTTGATCGCCACCGGAATTATGAATTGCTTCAACGTCTTTGGCGACTGGGTCCTGATTTTTGGTATCGGTCCATTCCCCGAAATGGGCATTGAGGGTGCAGCTTGGGCAACGGGCCTATCCTATATGATCGGCGCCTCGATACTTATGGCCCGGTTACTACGTCATAGAGAAGGATTCTACATTTACGGACAGCATCTGCGTCGATTCAGTCTTACACTGACCAAATCTATCTTCCGTATTGCGATCCCAAACATTGGCGAGCAGGCCATATTTCAAGGCGCCTATTGGGCATTCCTATGGATTGTAACGGGACTCGGCACGACAGCCCTGGCAGCTCACTTCATGGCTATCCGCATCGAGATGTTTTCCTTCATGCCCATATACGGTCTCTCTATGGCTGTATCCGCCATAGTTGGTCAAAGTCTTGGTGCCGGGAAGCCTGACATTGCCGCTTTGACGGTACAAAAAGCGGCAATGATCGGTGCCCTAGCCATGGCAGGACTGGCCATTCCCTTTTTGACGATACCGGAATTACTGGTCAGCGTCTTCAGTCCCTCCCCCGAGGTCCGGGACCTGGCGGCTTTGTGCGTGCGTATATCGGCGCTTGAACTCATCTCATCCGCATTGCTGATGATGTACAGTGCGGCCATGCGAGGCGCCGGAGACACGCTCAGTCCGATGCTGATCAGCCTCTTTGGCGCGGTATTCTTGCGAGTCGGCGTAATCTATCTGTTCACTATAGAGTTTGGATGGGGTCTCGCAGGCGTGTGGTGGGGAACAGTCATTGATTGGGGCCTTCGCGCCGTAGTCGGCTACATCCTCTTCCGTCACGGCAGGTGGAAACGTATCTCCATTTGAGCCTCGGACCGGTTCGCTCCATCCGCTCCGAATGCATCAACGGACTCCTTCCGGTAACCCAAAGAGCCCCTCCGGCCTTGCCATTATCATGGGGCATGGATACATTTCCTTTATTGTCTGGCTAATCCTTAGAACATGAGTCAACGCACTGATGGACTTTCGCCTTCCTCAGCACCTTCCATATACCATTGCATTCCTATCAGTTCTCTGCATCCAATCGTCTCCGATGCAGGCCCGAGGTCAAGTAACGCAAGTTCTGATTGATGAGATTCGTATATCAGGGAACAGCGCCCTGTCCCGGGACTCCGTCGTAGAGCTGACGGGACTTCTACCAGGTCGCCCCTACACAGAGCAGCTCCTGCAAACAGGGATAGAACACTTGATAGAAACCTATGCCTCGAATGGATTCTTCCGGGTAAGTGTGATTCCCAGCCAACCTGATTTTTCAGTGGATTCGACCAGCATTTCCCTAACTCTCACCATCGAAGAAGGCGCGCTGGCCAGAATCAAGAGCATTGAACTCACTGGAAACAGAGCTATCGGCGATGCCGATATTCTCACGACACTGAATACCACGAGCGGACAACCATTCCAACAACAACGAATTGAACAAGATATTGATAACATGCTGACCCAATACGAACGCATAGGATATCCCTATTGTCGTGTCGAGATTGACAGGTTTGAACTGCTGGATGGGGGAATCGCCATCTCGCTTGAGATATTGGAAGGGCCGCTGGTACGCATAGACGGTTTCCGTATTGAAGGGAACACACATACCAGAGAATCCGTTATCACAAGGGAACTTCGGATCTCGAAGGGTAGTCCCTTCAATCAAAAAGCGCTTACCGATGGACATGAGCGTCTACTCAAACTTGGACTTTTCAATCAAGTATCCGAGCCGACATTTGATCTGAATCCCCAGGGCGACGGAGCTGTCGTCGTAATCCACGTTGAAGAAGGCCGAACCAGCTCAATTGACGGAATCCTGGGCTACATTCCGGGCATCAGCGGTCGTTCTGGATTCTTAACAGGTTCCTTCGCACTGAGTCTCAAGAACATGGCTGGAACCGGGCGGCGTATGCAGGCTTCGTGGATCCGACGCGATCCCCTATCTTCCGATATCCGGGTCCGCTATGAAGAGCCCTGGATGTTCGGTTATCCCGTTGGCAGCTCCTTCGAATTGGGTCAGACTCAACAAGACTCATCTTTTACGGCAACAGAGCTCGCCGTTCGTCTTACTATGCCCATTGGAAGTCGCGTCAAGGGGCATATAGAATTGCGATGGCGTAGGGTTATTCCAGACTCCGTTAGCGCACACATCCTTCCCGCCAATAGAGCGGTCATTGCGCTCTTTGGATTGACCGTAGACACGCGTGACGACATTCTGAATCCGCGACGCGGCTCAATGGTGCGTCTCGACGGTTCTTATGGTCTGCGATGGAATTCGGCCACAGCGTCTTTCACGCCGCAGCTTACGCGAACACGGACGAGCAAGATCAGCATCGACGTGGAGCAGTATTTTCCGGTAGTTGGCAGGCAGGTGGCGGCCCTTGCACTGCATGTGGTGGATATTCGCAGCGGCGAGATCTCTCTGCCTGCATCGCAGCAGTTCCGGTTTGGGGGCACCCGTACACTAAGAGGATACCGGGAGTATCAATTTCAAGGGGCACAGGTTCTGTGGACCAACTTGGAGTATCGTGTGCTGCTTTCACGACGATCGCGGTTCTTCGTATTCTTCGATGCGGGCTATTATGAACAGGGGAGGACCGTCGGTAGACTCCTGGAAACCAAAATCAGCTCGGGGTTGGGACTCAGGCTTGAATCGTCCATAGGAATCGTGGGAATAGACTACGCCGTCGGTGAAGAGGACTCGATTCTAAACGGCAAGGTTCATTTTGGGCTCAGAAACGAATTCTGACCATATTCTCTATCGGTCGGGAACACGACAGCATCTTTCACCGTCTTATAACTGTACTCGCGAGCGGAAGGTCAGG
>JABIQT010000888.1 GCA_018667995.1 Candidatus Latescibacterota bacterium | reverse complement strand
GCAGGGGGACCAGTTGTCAGTTGCTTTCGGCACCGGAGAAGTACTCATTGGGCTTGACCTGAAAGATGGCTCCTGTAGGGCAGTTATAGACACAGTTCATGTGCTGGCGTCCCGTACAAAGATCACACTGCATGGCCAGTCGTTTGTACTTTTTTCCCGTCGGAGATGTGGGTACAAAAACCGGTTCAGGCTTGCTGCCGAAGAGCCTACCCAACCAGCCCACCTGCGTCTCCGATTGGCGCGGAACCATTACAATGGTGTCATAGGGACAAAGCTTTGCACATAGGTTGCATCCTGTACAAGTTTCCTCGACAATGCTGATTTCGCCTGCAGGAGATCGCTCCATGCTATTGAAATTGCACCCGGTCAGACATAGTGGGTCCTCGCAGTGATGGCACGATGTTGGAAACAATGTGCTTGCTTCCACCGTATCCAACTGCGGACCATGCCGAACCAACAGAGAATGTCCGTCGTGAATAGCCGCGCACGCATCGGAACAGTTGTCGCAATGGATACACTTGTCCATATCGATCACGAGTGCCGTATTCTGCTGCATCAATCCTTCATTTACGACAAACTTAATCTGGTCCGCCATATCGTCATCGTCGAGCAATTCTTCAAAACGCTCATCGCGTTTCTTAATTACTTCCTCAATTTGCTTGCGCATGACAGGGTGTGAATCCAACAGCAGGTCGAAGTCGTCCTTGGTAATTCGGATTACTTCCGAGTCGTTCAGAGAAATAACCCAGGCGCTGCGCTTTTCACCCCGCAGCAGAGCCATCTCTCCGAAATACTGGCCCTCCCGCATGTAGGCAATAACAAGATCCTCCTGCGGTTCTGGCCTTTCCTTCACAATTTTCACAAATCCGCTTCGTACAATGAAAATAGCATCTCCGTCGTCGCCTTCGCGCACGATCACTTCATCCTTGGCATAGGCTACCACCTCGGCTTTGGATATCAGGTGATCAAGTTCTTTTGAGCTGAAACCTTCAAATAGGTCTACGTGCCGGAGTTCGGACCGAAGTGCCAGATCGTTATACGTCCGCTCGACGAGTTTCTGTGCGTGAGGAGAAGATTTGAGGATTGCTTGCAGGAGGGTATGAGATATCTCAAGCAGGACACAGTCGGTAGTCGCCGTGACAGAAACGGCTGAAACCTGGTTTGACTGAGGATTCATGGCACCAAAGAAATCACCACGGTTCAGACTACCCACCAAGAAGGGCTCAGTCTCGGTGTTTCTAGACACCCGGACATATCCGGACAAGATAAGATAGAGCTCACGTCCAAATTGTCCCTCGGTACAGATGATCTCTTCAGGGGCCGCCTCGAGAAGAGGCGCGTTGTCGCGCACCCTCTCGAGGAGCTTGGCGGGAAGCCCCACAAATATCTCAAATTCAGACAACTCCCCGACTTCGGGGATGCTCGGAACTGTGGCGATATCTGTCATCGGCGACCCGGAAATTCCATGAGCCCTGGGACCTGGGATGCGGCATACCGCCGTATCTTATAGGTCGAGGGGATATTTGCAGGTATAGTGGCAGACACCGCATGTCTCGGTCAGTGTCACGAAAGCAGGCTTTGAGTCATCTGCGGATCCAGATTCGGAAGCCATGGCTAATGTATCAGCTTTCGTCTGGAAATCTGCGGCATAGAATTTATACTTCTCGGTGTCAAACGGAGGAGGAATCATGGCGACTTCTGCCATTATAGCCTTCAGCTTCTTAGCGTCTTCGGAGACGTCTGTGGTGGATCCGGCCTTGAGCATCTTCTGAATGCCGCCGCACAGGGCGCTAATCTGCTTCATCTTTTCCTGCCGGGCGGACAGGTTTTCGTCAACCGGCTCTGCTGCTGTTTCTTCAACCGCTTCCTCCCCACCACCGCAGGCTGTGATAGATACTGCTGCAACAAGTAAGAACAGGCACAAGCCAACCATCAAACGGTACACATGCGCTTTCATGCGAACTCCTTTTGGATGAAATGGAACCAATTGTTTTCGATTTATGACACACTCTTGATAGACCCGCGTGCACGGGGCTACATCTAATTTGCGAAAAAAGTCATACTACTATAATTGATTGTCTGCAAAAAATCAACGGAGATCTCAATGATCGGGGAACGGGCCGTGTGACTCACAATTTTCGATCGGACATCAGCTGGTCGTACATTACCATAATCTTGCGCACGTAGTCCACGGTCTGGAACAAGAAAGGCATGCCATCAAACTTGAATACCTGATCAAGCCCCGCGTTGTAAGCGGCCAAACCCCGTAGTACGTTGTGCCGAACCGAGCCTCCAAAGCGATCTGAACAGGCGCGGCTTACCTCTGCCAGATGGCGGACGCCATTGCGAATGGCCAGCTCGGGATCAAGACGCTGGTCAATCGCCATGCGTTCCGAGGCTGATGTCCCAATAATCAAGCTTTCTAACTCAATCTTATAGCGAACAAACTTCGTCTCTGTCTCCTTGCCCAGCTCGTCCGTACGGAGTTTGTGTCTCTTGACCTTCTCAAAGTCGTTTTCCCGTAGAGCCGCACTTACCTTCCTGTTTTCGTCCAAGAACAGCTTTCGGAGCCGAACGCCCTCAGTGTAATCCTCTGTGACCAGGACCTTCATGCCGTATTCATCCCTGGCGGTCTCAGGTATGAATTGCGCGATGCCGACAGCGCCAGCCAAAGATATTGCACTGGGATTAAATAGAGATTCCTGCCTGAGAAGTGCCACCTCCACTTCCGGCTCCAAGGGAAACACTGATTGGTTTGTGCTGCAGGCCTCAACTATGACGGGCAGGATTTCCTCGATGGGAAATTTCTTGAGTATGTATGCGTATTGAGATGCCGGCCCTATGGGTTCCGGTTGCGGTCCCTCTCTCAGATCCAACGGGATAAATGGAAGGGCTATCGACATTCCGAGAAAGCCGCGTCGGTCTGTAGGCAATTTCCGTAACCTTTCTTGAAGGGATACAGGTCGATTCTGTCAAAGTGCAGTCGTGAAGTGCGATGTTCGCCTATTCCTGGGCGTCCAGGGTGCCTCCCATGCCAGTGATCCATCTGCCCACCAGCGCTGTATCACGAGCGTCCTCAGGGGCATACTTAATATACTGTTTGAAGTTTTCAGTAGCCATATTCACGTTCTTCATCTTCACATAGACCAATGCCAGATTGTAGTAAGGAGCCGGCGTCTCAGGATTGATGTCTATAGCGGCCCGAAGCGCATTAACAGCCTCCGGGTACTTCTTGCGTTTGGAATAGGCGTTCCCGAGACTCATGTGGAGATCCTGATCGTCGGGGTGCGTAGCTGTTGCACCTGCAAAGGCTTTCGCGGCATCGCCCCATTTTTCATCCTGCATATACAGCGTTCCCAGGTTGTAGGCCGCATCCTCATCGGTTGTTCCGTACTCCACTGCTTTCTTATAGGCCTTGACGGCCTCATCCTTCTCCCCTGCCTCCATATAGAGAAGTCCTAGATTGGTGTAGGAGGGAGCATGCTTCTTATTTATTTTCAGGGCTTGTCGGTAGGTCTGCATCGCCCGAACAAGGTCGCCACTCTCGTGTATCTCAACGGCCTGGTCGTAGAGTATTTTAGCCTCATCAACCACCGGAGCGGCCATTTCGATCATCTCTTCGTTTGCCACCTCCTGTGCAGCATCCATCATTTCGCCGCCCTCATCAACTATCTCCTCGACCGGGAGAGATTCCTCTCCAGCGTCTTCCTGTGCCGTCGATGTCTCCATGGCAGCCAAAACTAATCCGACCGAAACCAGCAGTGTAATCCAGTATGTGCTTTTCATGAAATCTCCTATGTTGGCGTAACGGGTATTCTTACCTGCAAGCCATGGGGCAGTTTCTCGAGTATGCCCCCGTGAGCGTGAATCACCTGTTGTGCAATGAGTATTCGAAGACCAGTATCATGGTCCTCTGCATTTCCCGAAAAAGGTTCATCAAGCATGTCCATGAAGGCGGTCAATGTCGCTTCGTCAAGTGGTGATACCTCTATGAGCAACTCGTCGTCTCTGGCGTCGAGGGCCAAGGAGAATGCGGATGCATCCAATTCTCGTAGCGCCCCCATGATGCGCATGATTGATCGAAGCAGTTTTTCCAGGTCCAGTGTAACACTTCTGTTCCGATTGATCCCATCACTGAGAGTCGTTCGTGTGCCCCCACTCGCGGCTCCGGGAAGGATTCTCATTCCCTCGAAGACCTGTTCTACAGTGGTAACATCTTTTAGGAGTTCGAGGGATCCTTTGGAGAAATCCAGGAGTTCCTGGGCCCTGTCTACGAGCTGATCCACTACCCCCTCTATCGCTTGACAGACTGTTTCTTTCTCTTTTGGTGTAAGGTCTTCTTGGCCTAACCGGCTTGCATGTTGGACGATCTCTTCCATCGGGCCCGCGATATCTCTTGTCACTGAACTCGCCATCCTACCGATGATCGCCAATCTTTCCGATCGTATCTTCTCGGCGGTCATTTCATCATTTTGGTGGACCTGGGTCATCAGATCCTGGTACAGAAGAGCGTTCTCGATCGCTACCGCAAATAGTGGTGAGAGCATCGTGAGCACCTGTTCGTCAGGGGCTGTAAAAATGCCACTGTTCTTGTTGAGGCATTCCGCCACCCCAATCAAGGTGCCAAACGGACTGATCAGCGGCACGCACAGCACAGATTTTGTCTCATACCCGGTTCTTTTATCAGTTTCCGCATTGAAGTATGGACTTCCGTACGCCTCGGAAACGTTTAGCATTTTCCGAGATGTAGCAACCCTTCCCGCAATACCTTGGGTAGCTGGCATCTTGATCGCGTAGGGACCCAACCCCTCAGCAAAGGCGGCTTCAAGTTCATCTCTCTCCTTATGGTACAGAAATATGCTTGTACGCTCTGCATCCAGTGCGCGAGAAGTCTCGGAGGCTATGGCCGCCAGTAAAGGAACGAATTCGAGGTTGGAGGTGACGATATTGCTGATTGCGACGAGCGTAGCGATTTCCTCATCCCGGTGGCGTAATTCGGTACGATGGCGCAGTATTTCTGATTCGACGTGGTCACGGACCTGCCAGAGGGCCCGGACGGACTCTTCAGTGACTGGTTGAGAAATGTAGCCATCTATACCCTCATTGAGGGCATCTATCGGTATCTCGGAGTTAGGTGGCACCACCAGAATGAGCTGACAGGCGGGGCTTTGAGTCGATCTATATGCATCGGTTACGGGGGCGGTCGTCATACTATTCGCATCCATAATGACTGCTTCGTAATGGTCACCGCTTAGCATACTCAACGCGTCCTCAGGTGTGCCCGCGATATTAAAATCAAAGGTGCCATTCTCACCAGCAGCAAGTTCCACGGGATCATCTGTGATTACCAGTAGTTTCACGCGTTACGTTCCTTCCATTGGTACAGGAAAGCGTATGGTAAAAGTTGTACCGGTTGTGCTTGTCGCCACAGTGATCTCGGCTTGATGTTCGTGGATAATGCGATTTACGACCGCCAGTCCAAGACCGGTTCCGTGGGTTTTACCGGAGGTCACGAAAGGCTCAAAGAGCCGATCCTGGATGTCATCCGGCACGCCTGCGCCTGTATCGTGAAGTTCGATATGCACGTGCTCGCCAACTTGTGAGGACGTAACCATGAATGATCCACCGCTCGCCATAGCGTCCGCCGCGTTCGCTGAGATATTGTGAAAAGCGCGCTTCATTCGCCCTGCATCCATCATCAGATTCCCTTCATACTGCAGGTGATGGATGATATGGATGCTCCTTTCCGAAAAGTCTGGTCGTATCAGTTCGAGAAAGGATTCGATAAATGGCTCTATGGCCGTTGGAATAAGCGCTACCGAACTCGTCCCATCGGAATACTCCTGCAGGTCGCGGGCCATATCATGCAGCCTCGATACTTCCGCGGTGATGGTATTTGCGAAGCGTTGCCGCTTCTCAGTTGACTCCGTTCCTGCAACAGCTAATTCTGCGTATCCGCGTATAATTGCAAGAGGTCCCCGTATGTCATGGATGATGCTGCTTGCCATCTGACCCACCACCGCCAGACGGTCAGCCTGGATTTTCTGTGATTCTAGTGATTCGTTTTCACGGATCTGTTGACGAAGTGCCTCATACAACTGAGCATTTTCAATAGCCGCAGCGAAGAGAAACGACATGATGGCCAGTAGCCGTTCGTCCGAATCAGTAAAAGGGCCACTTATCTTGTTAAGCGTTTCGATTACGCCGATGAGCTCCCCGCGGTCGTTCCGAACCGGAAAGCCTAGTATATTCCTGGTATGATAACCGGTAATTCGATCTACGTCCGGATTAAAAAGCGGTTCACGATAGGCGTCCTGGACCTGTAACGGTTGTCCGGTCTTAGCCACATGCACGACGATCCCGGGTTGGTCCATACCCAGCGTTATAGTTCGATCGACCTCCCCTTCTGCTACGCGTGACCACAGACAGTCATGTGCCCTGTCAAAAATAAACAAGCTCGTCCGTTCCGCGACCAGCATGCGAGAGGTCTCTTCGGCGATCTGTTCTAATAGTGTGTCGAGATCATTCCGCAGATTTGCAGTAATCGAACGACTGATCGATAGAAAGGTATCGAGATGGCTTGCACGTTCGTCTATGTCTCTCGAAAGGTCGACAAGAGTCCTTTTTGGTTGAGCGACCCAAAGGCATCTTTCCACCTGCTTACGTAGTTGGTCAATCTTAATAGGCAGCTGATGCCAAGACCGAAGTCCGTTGCGGACGTACTCTGATGGTACAGCCTGGACATCCCCCGGAGCGATGCCGATTGATAGCATCTCCGGATTGAGGTCATGTAAGGCTTGAAAAGCCTCAATGCCGCCGAAACCATCCGGATCCCAGTCCATAATTAGCAGGTCCGGACGGTATTTCTCACACAATGTTTCGGTTAGGTTCGGTTCGGTCGACACCGTCAACTGATGTGGCCCTTGATCCAGTGCACCTAAGACGTCTGCGATTACCGACGTTTGACTGTGGACTATGAGAACTTGCTGTTGCATCCCGAATCACCTACCGGCCGACACTCGTTCCCTATTAGATGGGAGGTGTCGACTGAGCTATCACATGTATTCGCTGGAAGATAGTTAGACCGTCATATACTATATATTGACTGAACGGCAAAAACTAACCTGTGTGCCTCTTCTTGTCAACACTCATTAAGAAGCGAGAATGGGCTGAATTGGAGACGAAACAACGTGGGTGGAAAAGTGCAAACGGGCATAGAATGCCTTGTGAGAGATCCTATTAAGTTGGGAACAGCAAAACGTATCGGCCTGATTACTAATCAGACAGGTGTCACCGCTATACTCGATAGTACCATTTCTGTACTAAGAAAACTCCTTGGGAACAGGATTGTCGCGCTCTTCGGTCCAGAACATGGACTGTACGGTCACATCCAGGATCGTGAGAGAATCGGTGACGGAACAGATCGCGACACAGGCTTACCTGT
Organism: Candidatus Latescibacterota bacterium; assembly: GCA_018667995.1. Classification (GTDB taxonomy): domain Bacteria; phylum JAAXHH01; class JAAXHH01; order JAAXHH01; family JABIQT01; genus JABIQT01. Next base: position 4,951 of record JABIQT010000888.1, on the reverse strand, counting down.
ACACAGCCTGTATGGACCTAAGGAATCACCCGCTGGTGAAGTGCTTCGAGAGATCGACCTGTTGATTTTTGATATCCAGGATGTAGGAGTTCGATTCTACACCTTCCTGACGTCGTTGATATACACTTTGAAGGCGGCCGCTGCGGCTGGCATACCAGTAATGGTTCTTGACAGACCGAATCCAATCACCGGAATGCGAGTACAAGGTCCTCTTGTTCAACCGGACCTGAGATCGTTTGAAGGCGCTTCGTCTATTCCTATTCGCCACGGTATGACACTTGGTGAATTGGCCCTCTTGCTAAACAGAACCGAGGATATTGGTGCCGAAATTGAAGTTGCGTTCATGACCGGATGGCGACGAACTATGTGGTACGAAGATACAGGTCTCCAATGGGTGCCACCATCGCCCAACATGCCTACCGTTGATACGGCTGTTGTTTATCCGGGGTTGTGTCTGTTCGAGGGAACCAATATATCGGAGGGGAGGGGCACTACCCGTCCCTTTGAGTTAATCGGTGCGCCCTGGATGGTGAGTAGTCAACTGGCCGAGGCACTGAATGATCGACAGATGCCAGGTATCAGGTTTCGTCCGGCAACATTTCGGCCAACTTTCTGGAAACTGAAGGACTGTACTTGTCACGGGGTTCAGATTCACGTGATGGACAGGGGAAACTTTGATCCTCTCTACGTTTCCCTGTCAATGATGTCACAGATCCTTGAACTATGGCCGAATGAAATCGAGTGGACAAAAGTGGCCGGAGATCCCCAGTTTTTCTTCGACAGATTGATCGGAAATCACACCGTACGCAAGGATCTGATGGACGGGGTCCGACCTAGTGAGATTACCGACGGATTTCTTGAGGCTGAGTCCATGTTCCGAGACCTTAGTCTGCCATTTTTGCATTACGATAACTGATTCCGTAGTAATGTCAGTTTGTCTGTCAAATCGGCAGTTGCTGCACCAAATCTGCGCATCATACCTCGATGTGTCTCCGCTCCGCTTTCCTTATTCGCATTCATAACCCACTGTAAAACGGGTCATTGTCAGGTTTCTTAATCCTTGGCGAAACCGATTGGCACGTTCAGTGCTATAACATCGAGACACTGTATGTTGCCAGATATCGCCGACTTGTGGTCGGGGATTAGATACTGACTGTCTCAATTTCCTTATAAAGAAAGGTGCGAAAATGGCAATCTCAACTGGACATGGACCGGACCGGTCCGAATCTGGCAAGGCAAGAATATATGATAGCATTGCAGTTCTGCCCGTAAGAAACTTGATAATCTATCCCCACATGGCTGCACCCCTCGTGGCCAATCGGTCAGGGTCGGTTAAGGCGCTTGATGAGGCGCTTCAAGGCGACAGTGAAATTCTGATACTTGCCCAGCGCGATCCTGATGTAGACGCGCCCCAAGCGGAGGATCTCTACAATACTGGTACACTGTCAATGGTCCATAAGTCGATGAAACTACCTCCGGACGGCCTTCACGTTCTGGTACAGGGTGTGTCACGAATGAAGGTCATTTAAGTCCTTGAGACCGAGCCAATAATGCGTGTCAAGGCGGAACTACTCGACGAAGCGGATGATGATTCAGTAGAAGTAAAAGGGCTCGCGCAAAATCTCTCCGGACAATTCCAGAAGCTCGTAGATCTGGTCCAAAATATGTCTGATGAATTGAAGATCGCCGCCATAAACCTTGAAGAAGCACCCTCCAAATTGGCCGATTTTATCGCTTTCAACTTGAAGATATCTCTGGCCGATCAACAGGCAGTTTTGGAGTCAGACAATGTCCGTCAGCGGTTGGAGGGACTTACTATCCTACTCAATCGTGAGCTTGAAGTAGCTGAGACGGGCAGTAGAATCCAGAATCAGGTACAGACTGAGATGGGAAAGGCCCAGCGTGATTACTATCTGCGCGAACAGATGAAGGCCATTCAAAAAGAACTCGGCGAAGCCGATGAACACTCAGAAGAACGTGACGATCTTGGCCGCAAGATAGCGGAGTCAGGGATGCCGGAAGATGTGCGCAAGGATGCGGATCGGGAGCTGACTCGCCTCTCGAGAATGTCACCATCTTCGCCTGAATTCTCGATAGCCCGTACTTATCTCGAGTGGTTGTCTGAATTGCCGTGGAGTTCGTCAACCACTGATAGGCTCGATATTGGCGAAGCCTCTACCATTCTTGATGAAGATCATTACGGACTTGAGACCATAAAGGATCGTATCCTTGAGCATCTGTCAGTTCGAAAGCTGAGACCCGAAATGAAAGGACCTATATTGTGCTTTGTCGGTCCTCCGGGCGTGGGTAAAACATCACTGGGACGTTCAGTCGCAAAGGCTCTCGGCCGTGAATTCGTGAGGATGTCCCTTGGAGGAGTTCACGATGAGGCAGAGATTCGTGGGCACAGGCGTACATACATAGGTGCGCTGCCAGGGCGCATCATTCAGGGCATCCGTAAGGCCGGAACCAATAACCCTGTGTTTATGCTTGATGAGATCGACAAACTTGGTTCAGATTTCCGGGGCGATCCGTCGTCAGCACTTCTTGAGGTCCTCGATCCCGAACAGAATAACTCCTTTGCGGATCACTATCTCGATGTACCATTTGATCTTTCGAATGTCATGTTTATCACCACCGCAAATGTGTTGTCGACGATTCCTGGTCCATTGCGCGATCGGATGGAAGTTATTGAACTCTCGGGTTATACCGAAGAGGAGAAGATCGAAATAGCAGAGCGGCACCTGATCCCAAAGCAGGTGGGTGATCACGGACTCACGCCGGAGCAGATAAAGTTTGAAAGGACTGGTGTCCGGACCATAGTCGACCAATACACCCGCGAGGCCGGACTAAGAAACCTCGAACGCGAGATCGGTAAAGTGACTCGCAAAGTGGCACGTATCGTCGCCGAAGGAGGCGATTCAACATTCATCATTTCACCAGAGGAAGTCCAGAAGCACCTGGGTTCACAGAAATACCACTCTGAGGTCTCCGAGCGTACAGGTGAACCTGGCGTCGCCATTGGACTTGCATGGACTGCCGTTGGCGGGGAGATCATGTTCATAGAGGCCAGCAAGATGAATGGGAAGAAGGGGCTGACTTTGACGGGTCAGCTCGGTGACGTCATGAAGGAGTCGGCTCAGGCAGCTCTCACTTACATCAGGTCGCATGCCTTGGAGTGGGGTATCGCGGCTGATTTCTTCGATGATCACGATATCCACATCCACCTTCCTGCTGGCGCGATTCCCAAAGATGGACCCTCTGCGGGTGTCACATTGACAACCGTACTCGCCTCTCTCTTGACGGGGCGCTCTGTCCGAAACGACCTGGCAATGACTGGTGAGGTGACGTTGCGTGGAAAGGTCTTGCCGGTTGGTGGAATCAAGGAGAAGGTGCTAGCCGCTCAGCGTGCCGGAATCACCACCGTTGTACTACCGAAACGTAATGAGAGAGACCTTGAGGATGTGCCGCAGTCCATCAAAGAGAAGCTGTGTTTTTTCCTGGTTGATAATGTAGAGCAGGTTCTCAAGCTTGCCTTGACCCAGGAGAACGCCGAAGAATCCAATGAATGGATGGGCGATTTTGAGGAACTCATGGTGACGCCGGCACGAAACTGAACCGGGTTGACATGCATCGATAGATCAGGTTACATTGAACACGCGCCGGTTCGTATAAAACCGGCGCGTGTTTTACTATGCCCTGAATATGTATGGAACGACAGATCATTTAGGACGTTATGCTGAAGATGTAGCCGGATCGCAAATAAACGCAAATACCACCCGAGCGATATTCCGTGGATATACCCGGAGTGTAAATCGATTCAAGGAGGAAAGTAATGTCCGTAACGTTCAAACATGGTAAGCTAACCATCATTGGACTGCTAATATTGGGAATGATTATGGGAGTGCTCTTCGCTTCGCCTCTGAACCTTGTTTCAGACTCGAGGGATTCCTCCTTTATGCCCACGGTAAGTGCCGACGCCCGTTCTCTGAGGGAGTTTAGTGGTAGTTTCGCAGACATCGCCGAACAGGTCAAACCTTCCGTGGTGTTAATCCGAAGCAAATCTGCACCCACCAGGAGTTCCGGCCAGGGCCAGCCTTTTGAAGACTTTTTCGGGGGAAGAGGGTTCCAACAGCGTCCCCAGCCTCGCAGAAACGGACTAGGTTCAGGAGTCATCGTATCAAAGGACGGATACATACTTACCAATAACCATGTCGTGGCAGATGCCGACGAGATTATAGTGGAATTTCCCGATAGTAGAAAACTGGCCGCCGAACTAATCGGCGCAGATCCCCGTACTGATCTCGCTGTCATCAAGGTAGATAGCGATAACCTTCCAGTTCTCCCATTCGGTGATTCGGATGCCATTCGTGTCGGAGAATGGGTCCTGGCTGTTGGCAACCCGGCTGGTCTGGAGCACACTGTAACAGCTGGCATAGTAAGTGCGAAGGGGCGATCAGACTTGCGTATCACCGATTACGACGACTTCATTCAGACCGATGCCGCCATTAATCCAGGAAACAGTGGTGGTGCCCTCGTGGATCTAGACGGCAATTTGATGGGTATCAATACTGCCATTGTGGGGCAGGGATATCAAGGTTTGGGGTTTTCGATACCCGCAAACATGGCCCGCCATATTATGACCACATTGATACGCGACGGTAAAGTGACTCGCGGTTATCTGGGGATACTCATACAACCTATCACCGATGAAATGGCCGAGTCAATCGGCATGCCTGATACAGGTGGGGTGCTCATTTCAGGGATCCCCGAGGATGGACCTGCGGCAGTCTCTGACCTACAGGAAGGCGATGTAATTGTTGCAATCAACGGCACCAAGGTCATCGACAGCGATTCCTTCCGACGACGCGTAGCCGTAATGCCCCCCGGCACAACAGTCGAGCTTGGGGTTCTCCGATTTGAGGGACAAGAGACCGTTGATGTCACGCTG
>JABIQT010000424.1 GCA_018667995.1 Candidatus Latescibacterota bacterium | reverse complement strand
TGAAATCCTGCGTGTAATCCGGGTAGGGGCGCCCATAGGCGTCCAGCGTTTTCTGGACATTGGTAGTTTCGTCATCTTCAGTGCCTTGATCGGACGTCTTGGCGATGGTCAGCTGGCAGCCAACCAGATTGCCATCCAAATGATGTCCATCTCCTACATGGTCGGACTCAGCATTGGCATGGCATCGACGGTTCTGGTGGGTCAGTATATCGGAGCAAAGAACCTGGATATGGCAGAGCGAAGCACATACAGTGCGCTCAAGCTGGCCATCATTTATATGTTCCTTATCGGCCTGACCTTCATCGCTTTTCCGGTCGAACTCGTTTCAATCTTTAACGATGAACCGGACGTGATCAAATACGGCCGCCAGGGCCTTATGTTTGCGGCTATTTTTCAGGCCTTTGATGCCCTCGCAGTAGTATTGATCGGATCGCTACGCGGGGCCGGCGACACCCGTTGGACCATGATGGCTGCCCTTGTCGGCGCGTGGGTCATATTTCTGCCATTATCATATTACCTCGCTATCACGTTGAAGATGGACTTCTTTGGGGCCTGGATGGCTGCTACAGTCTATATCTGTGGCCTCGGATTGGCCTGCTATTACCGCTTTCGCAAAGGTGTCTGGAAGACAATGACCATCTGAAGGCCTGTTTCGACTTGACGCTACCTGGCCCGAAATGTATGCTCAGATTTCGCACACAATCATGTGAATGAAGTACAAAACAGGGTTACCGAATGCCTCAACATTACCTAGCTTTTGACCTCGGCGCGTCAAGCGGTCGCGCAGTCATCGGTACGTTTGACGGAGCCACGCTAGCCCTCGAAGAGTGCCACCGGTTTCCAAATCGAATCATTCGCGTCCTCGACCACCTGCACTGGGACCTACTTGGGCTCTTTGAACAGATGCAGGAAGGCCTTACTCTCTGCGCGCGGTCCGGTCGTGCGATCCATAGTATCGGAGTGGACACATGGGGAGTTGACTTCGCGCTTTTGGGGCGCAATATGACGCTCCTGGGCATGCCGTATGCGTATCGTGATCCCCATACCATCGGCATCATGGAATCCGCCTTCGAACTGGCCGGCCGTCAGGAGATCTTCGACCAGACCGGTATCCAGTTCATGCCCATCAATACGCTGTACCATTTGATCGCACTGGCGCGCGCTGGCTCGCCTCTGCTGGAGTCAGCTGAGAAGCTGTTGATGATACCGGATGTACTGAATCTGTTTCTAACAGGTGTAGCCGCCGCAGAATTTACAGACGTGACAACCACACAGTGCTTCAATCCCGTAACATCCGATTGGGCCTGGCCCCTACTGGAACGATTCAATATACCCACACAAATCATGCCAGACGTGATTCAGCCGGGTACTGTGCTGGGTACTCTTCTGCCACACATCGCACACGACACCGGTTTGGGTCAGGTATCGGTAGTAGCCCCGGCATCCCATGATACGGCATCAGCCGTGGCTGCTGTACCTGCCCATGGAAAGGACTGGGCTTACCTTAGCTCCGGCACATGGTCGCTTATGGGCATCGAGACCTCAGACCCCATCATCTCCCCCAAAGCCATGGCACTGAACTTCACCAACGAGGGGGGCGTCGGCGGGACCTATCGAGTACTTAAGAACATCACAGGGCTATGGTTGATTCAGGAGTGCCAACGAATCTGGGCACGGGAGGGTGAGGAACTGGATTTTGGTGAGATCACGAGGCAGGCAGATCAATCAATGCCGTTCAAGGCATTCATTAATCCCGATGATCCAGCCTTCACAGCGCCAGAGAACATGCCGGAAGCTATCGCTCAATCCTGTGCCACATCGGGCCAATCGCTACCGTCCGGTATTGGGGCAATGGCGCGCTGTATTTTTGAGAGCCTGGCACTAAAACACCGCTTGGTTATCGATCAGTTACACGAACTGCGTGGTCGTCCGCTTGAGATGCTTCACATTGTAGGTGGCGGCGCCAGAAACAAACTTCTCTGTCAATTTACTTCGAATGCGACAGGGATTCCCGTACGGACAGGCCCAGTTGAGGCCACGGCAATCGGAAATATCCTCGTTCAAGCCATGGCGCACGGAGAGATCGCAGATCTTGCACAGCTCCGGACCGTAGTAGCCAATTCATTCGAGCTCGGAACCCTCGAGCCCAGCGATACTGAGCGCTGGAACGATGCTTACGGTCGATACCTGGCTCTCTGGGGATAAAGTACGGACTTCTGTGAGTTCCAATAGCAGACAAAGCACCGTCAGTGACATCGTGCTGTAGTTTAATGACGTTTGAGCATCTGATCTTGGGACCTACCGTCTTTCTGTGTCGCCCGAGCGGGGCCCGGCTCTCCAAATCGGGTATACCGAGGCTGCTCAAGAGTAGAACCGCCAAGTGTCATCATCGGTCAAGATCAGTTCGCAGTGCCTGGGTGACGGATTGGACCATACTCGGATGAACACCCAGAGCGTCATCCGATACATAAGAGCGAGACCGATCCCTACCCCCTTATGATAGGCGTAGAGACCCACTTTTCAAGGCCGGTCGGTTTCGAATAAAATGGGCGCTAATTCGCTGGATTGTACCATGTGCATGAGATTCTGACGAAACAACTGTGCTTACCATGATGTAAATTTAACTTCCTGAGGAGTGACCATGTCTAAGAAAAAGCGATGTCTGATGATCGGAGCTGGGGGGATGGCCGGCGGATGGATTCGAAGATTCTATCCCCGATTCAACGAACGACACGAAATCGTAGGATTGGTGGACATCGATGCTGATGTGCTTCGGCAAGCCGGTGATTACTTGGGCCTGCCCTCAGATCGCCAATTCACGGACATGTCTAAAGCCTTCGAGGAGATCGAAGCCGACTACTGCACGATCGTTATTCCTCCCGCCTACCATAAAGATGCCGTAATGCTTGCGGTAGAACATAAGCTTGATATTCTAAGCGAGAAACCTATCGCCGACACATGGGAAGCCAGCGTTGACATCTACCGGGCGGTCAAAGAGGCAAATCTGAAGATGCTCGTCATACAGAATTACCGGTACAGTTCGAGAATGCTCACTATGCGGAAAGTCTTACGTGACGGCATCCTTGGCCGCACCAACTATATTGTGGGGCGCTTCGGCGCTGACTACCGGGAGTATGGAGCGTGGGGCGCGTTTCGACATGAGATCCCCCACAGCCTTCTGGTAGAGGGTGCCGTTCACCACCTTGACATGATCCGGAATCTCTCGGCAGGTGACTGTAAGACTATTGCAGGATGGGAATGGAATTCCCCCTGGAGTAGTTTTAAAGGCGAATGCAATAACCTCTACGTCATGGATATGTCGAACGGAGTAAAGGGTTCCTACGAGGGGTCGGGCATGGGCGCGGCCAGTCAGAACAGCTGGCATCAGGAGTACTATCGGGCTGAATGCGAGGACGGAGCGGTTGCCATAGGGCGCGACGGCGTTACGCGCATATACAGGCACACGGCCGGTACGGGAATGATCATCGAAGATGTGCCGAGTGTCCAACCAGAATTTGACGGGCATCAATGGTTGATAGACGAATTCTTGACGTGGTTGGACGGCGGCCGAACCCCGGACACGGTACTTGATGAGAACATCAAGAGCGTGGCCATGGTATTCGGCGCCATCGAAGCTTCTGGGTCGAACCAGTCCGTGGATGTGGAATCCATGGTAAAGGACATCGTCGAAGCAGAATAGACGAACTGGTGTTTCCGATCATGCAGACACTATTGGCTGTTGATCAGTTGTATGATTTCAAGCAGGTGCGCCAACGGTGGCCGATCCGATGGCACCATACCGATATATTTGAAACGCAGGATGCCGTTCTTGTCGATTAACACCGAACTGGGATATGCCTCGGGGAATTTCTGCCCCGGTTTTTCCAGGGAGTACTGAGCCACAAACTTTCGGTCCGGATCGATGACCACCGAAAACTTGATTTCTTCGGACTTTACCTTGGATTTTGAAAGGTATTCTTGGGTCCGATCGATATCCATAGGGTTGACGTACACGACTTCGGTGTTGTGACTGGCTATGCTTTCATATTCACTTTGCAACTGCCCCAGTTGCGTTAGGCAGTGTGGTCACCAGTATCCCACCCAGCCGCGTTGGACAACGGCCAGGACATTCTTCTTGCCCTTAAAATCACTAAGACTAACCGTCTTACCGTTGATATCTGTAAGTGAGAACTCCGGTGCTGGTTGCCCAACCAACGGCACGGACTTCCGTTGTGCACGGGAGTCTGTCGCACAGAAAATGACGGTCAACGACACCAGAACCGCCCACAGAATTGGCATTCTTGATTTCATGCAACACCCCTCAGAATTTGGTACGCGCTATTGATAGTGGTTGCTATTATATATACTACCGACTACGAACAGATTGCTTCACTAAGAATCAGCCACGACGCAAAACGGTTCTAACACACGAATAAGGAGTACAGAGAAATGAAACCGGGAATCACACAGATCTGTCTGCCTCGACGAAATTTGTATGCTGACCTCGATTTCGCAAGGGATACCGGATACGAGGCTATTGAGCTTGTCTTTTCCGATGAGGGGGAGCCGTCGATTGATGCCTCCGCAGACGAGCTTGCCCAGGTGAAATCCGCATGCGATAGCCGGGGCCTGGAGATCGTATCAATTCGGCCATTGAGACAGGACGGTGGATCACTACTGTCGCCCGATGCTGCCGAGCGGGACAAACTAGTAAACATCTTGAGCCGGGGACTGGAAATCGCTGAATCGCTGGGGGTAGATGGCCTTCTACTTCACCCCGGATCTCTCGAACCGGGTGTTTCCTATATCAAGACCTGGAATAACTTTCGAGATGCCTTGAAGACACTGGCCCCTGAGGCCGAGAGCAGAGGATGCTCTATAGGCGTCGAAAACGTGTGGAACAAATTCATCCTGTCACCGCTCGAGGCCTGTCGATTTGTGGATGAGGTGGGATCATCCGCGGTGGGTATTTACATCGATGTGGCTAATATGATACTCTATGGATATCCAGAAATGTGGATTCACGACCTGGGCAGCAGGATTACCAAGGTGCATGTGAAGGATTTCAGGCGCCGGGATCATGCGTGGGTTCAGCTCATGGATGGAGATGTAGACTGGCCAGCAGTCATGCGTGAACTACGGAACATAGGATTTGATGGTGCACTGGTCAGTGAGGTCGGAGGGGACGCCGCAATGGCCCGTGAGACGGCCGAGAGGATTGCCAAGATCCGTAATATGTAACTCAAATCAGCCTCATGTTCACGAATGACCGCTGAATCGCTCCAGAAGAAAAGGAGCCATCTCCGATGGTACTTTGCCACTCACTATGTACTGCTGGATGAGCTGTGCGGTGACAGGCGCAAGCAGAATACCATTTCGGAAATGCCCGGTCGCCATCAGATAACCTTGCACGTTGGTGGGTCCAATTATCGGCTTCCCATCCTTGGACATCGGCCGCATACCTGACCACGTCTCCGTAATCGACGCACGTTCCAGGCCCGGCGCCATTCGCAGTGCCGTCTTAAGGAGTACCGAGATTCCTCCAGCTGTCACACGGCCGTCGAAGCCGACCTTCTCTACGGTGGCGCCCACGAGTAGGCGGCCATCACGGCGCGGTACAAGGTATTGGCTGATTCCATGTATCACTCTCCCTATTGGCGTGGTGTCGCCTACATCAAGGGAGAGCATCTGTCCCTTTACCGGCTTAACGGGCGGAGAAGGCACCTGGTCACCACCTATAGTCCGCGACCAGGCTCCGGCTGCGTTGATTACAATACCCGCGCGGAATGCTCCCCGCGGTGTCTCCACGCCGCCAATCCGATTCTTGCCGACCATCAAACCAGTAGCCGGCGCTCCGGATACGATCTCAGTGCCGCGCAAACCGACAGCTACCCGTAACGCCTCCACCATTTTTCTATTGTCCACCTGATGCATTCCCTCGAAGAGAAGACCCGACCGGAGCTCAGGCCCCAGAATCGGTTCCAGTTCCAGTACTTCATTTCGATCCAACTTCTGGACTGGTAGGCCCAGGCCACATTGGTGATCGTAACGTTCCAAGAGCGCCTGGGCGTCCTCGTCATCAAATGCAACATGGAGCCCTCCCTCATTCCTGTATTCTATATCCATCCCACTGCTTTCAAGAAGCCCGGCTGCAAATTCGTCAAAAAGGCCAAGGCTTTGCAGTGAGAGATCGAGATATGGTCCGGCCCGAGGTTGAGCTCCCTGCGGTGCAAGCACGCCAGCCGACGCCCACGAAGCTCCCCGACCTGGCTCACTCGCCTCCAACACCTTTATGCTCTTGCATTCAGCCGCCAGCGCGTAAGCAATACTCAAACCAATCACTCCGCCGCCGATTATTATAAC
>JABIQT010000460.1 GCA_018667995.1 Candidatus Latescibacterota bacterium | reverse complement strand
TGTCCGGTTACCTGCATGGAGATGATACCTTCGAGTCAGTTGGTGGGCCGATCAGGAAGATGCAGGCCCAGATCCCATCAGGGAGTGTTCTCTTGGCGGCTATTGATATGCCATTCGCCTTGAACTACACGGATGAGACAGTCTATACGACTCACAATCCGGGATTATGCGGGCCACATAGTCCGGTTCCCGTAGGAGGCGGCGTCGATTCAGTGAGGGCCTATCTTCGGAATCAAGGTGTTACTCATTTTGCCTACAGCTACAATCTGGCTGACACCCAGATTGAGAATGAGTACACCCGAATGACTCACCCATGGGTGCTCGCCTCCCGTCGCACGAAGCGCTCTTTCAGAAAAGTCGCTCTGGAATTGGTTGCGTCCAGTCCTATCATTTACAACGACGGAAGACACGTCCTGCTGGCGATTGATTCTCCGTCCTTCGACCCCGTCGTACCTGTTGAAGACGTCGTTGGCATGTTGCAAGCAGGCTCCAAAGCAAACGATTGTGGCAAGGAGGCCACGATCATCGGTGGACTGAGCGACGATCTTTGGTTCGGAAGGCAGATGTGGATCGGCTTCCCTGACTCTGATGGCACCGAGCATCTTCTCGAGTTTCACTCCTTGGGACCGAAGGCGCTCTATCCCCTTGACCTCACGTTTCGCCTGGACGATGGAACTGCAATTGCCGAAGTTTCGATACTGGAACCGGGTCGGTCTGATGTTTTGCTCCCGGGTTTGGAAAAGACCGGTGAATGCGTCCATACTGTTCATGTCGAGGCCAGCGAGTTCTTCATCCCTTCCGATCTATCCGAGGGATCTTTGGACACCCGACAACTCAGCATTCGCCTTGTCGCTGTTGATGACATGGATCTCACGGCACTGCCTGAGCTTGTAAGTGGCGGGCAGGTGAGACGAACTCAGTAGCGAATCAACGTCATTTTGGGTTCAAACCACTGGGTCCTCCGCTCTACTTTCGAAACTGATTCATGCACGTGGCCGGGACTGGGTTTCGAACCGTGCCGCCGCAATACTTCAGACTGTGCACTCCGCTCCGTCGAGAGGTCAGTGAAACCCTCGAGACAGGAGAACGCATGAGTCGACCAAATAGGAGACGAGTTGGGAGACAACGAGAAGAGCCACTTTAACGCGATCGCGGGCAAGTACCATGAGACGGCAAAGTCGTGGGAAACACTCTATGTGCAGACTCGCCAGCTCTTAAACCCGATTGTAACGGGCAAACGAGTTGCAGATGTCGGCAATGGAGGCGTGTTCGTCTTTGACCCGGGCCTGACTAAAAAGACGACTTGTCTAGACATAGCAGAATCGATGCTTGCTCAGATTCAAGATGATCGAGTTGAAAAAATTGTCACCGACGCTAGATCCATGGACGGCATTGCCGATGAATCGGTAGATGCGATCGTTTTCAATTTCTCGCTCCACCATATCAACGGCAGTAATGTCAGAGAGAGCCTTCAGACACTAGAAGACGTAATCAGCGCCAGTAACCGGAAACTTGTGCGAGGCGGCAAACTGATCATTGGAGAGCCTGTCTTCAACCGTCTCATGTTTACGTTGCAGAGCCTCCTCTTCCCAGTCACGAAGCTGATTTTGGCAACATTCGGCGTGTCGATGATCTATCAGTTTAGCCAGACAGTGATACTAGAAAAGCTTGCCCGATGCCTGCTTTGTCGTCCGGAAAGTGTCATGGTCCATGAACTGGAAATCAGGAACAGCTTTGATCCATTGGGCGGGAGTTTTCCCGGAACCATTAAGATCCCGGGTTGGTTCTACCCTGGCAGGTTCCTCGTCTTCATTGCCACCAAGCCCGAGGCAGATTAGCAGGCGAGCGCCTGACTCTGACTCGATGTTGCCCAGTCACAGTTTCCTACGGAGGAGAGCGACTTCGTCGAAAGTTGGGTGCTGGGTCAGAGTTTCTCGACAATTTCCCATGCGTTCAGGCGCATGATCCGGATCACCGCAGGCGATGTCCCAGATCGAGGAGTCATCTCCAATCGGATGGTCTGGGTCGGCTCCCTGATCGGTATGTGCACACTACCGACTGTAGTTGACTCACTGACGAATTCGTAGAATGGTTCTGCTTCGCCCTCCCGGAATGCCGCCAATGTCTCCGGCATGCGCTCGTTGAGTTCGAAAGCCAGATTCAGCAATCCATGGTTCAGAGGCTTCGCGAACTCGACAGTGAACGAGCCCGGGCCGGTCATTTGAGCGAAGGCCGCTCGGATGTCGGGCCTGACGCGCAGCAGCGTTTCCTCGGCGGTAAAGTGGCCCGCTTTGAAAGCCTCCTCGGCGTCGGGAAGAGAGATTTCGCTCAGCGGCACTTCACTCACACGATTGCTGAGACCGAGATCCTCGCTCAGGTGGTTCGCGAGGGCCGCAGCGATTCGCTGATTCCCTTGCGAGGTCGTGTGACAGTGGTCAAGGAAGTCCATGTAGCCATCGAGGAACTCTTCGCTGCGAATCAGTGCAGTATCCGTCTGTTTGGCGGCGTGCGCTAACTCGACGTTGAACTGTCCAACGAGGTGTCTGAACTCTTCGGGCCAGCCAGCCAAATCTTCGGCAAGAGGCAGGTCGAGAAGCAACGGGCGTACTCCATTGGCACGTATGATTCCTAGGATGCCGAGAATCTGTCGCCGGTAGATATGTGTTAGGTTGAGATTTCCCTCAACAGTCGACCAGATATCCGTCGTTGAACGACCGGCGGGGGCCTGTAATTGACGGATCTCGTGCTCCCGTTGTTTTTGATAGTACAGATAGGCCACATAGGACTTCCCCAGATACGACACGGTCCAGAAAGGGGACGGTCCAGGGTAATCGATCATCGTGGGTTTTGACTGCATGGGTTTCACGGGTGTGGTATAGGACGCGGACAGATCAGAACGAGCAAAGAACACGTAGTCGTTGTATGCCGCCTTGACAACGATCACATCCGGCTGCAAATGCACTAAGCGATGGGCGATGTAGGCCAGAATGTTGGTGGTCTTGTGGCCGGCGACACCGGCGTTGATGACCGTGATCTTCCGATCGGGTGCCATCTCCTGGAGAAATCTCTCCAGGTGGTAGGCGTAGGTCATGTCCCAGTTAACGCCGGTGCCCTCCGTTGCGGAGTCTCCTGAGACGATGATGCGGAACTCACCAATTTCCTTCTTCACAGGGTCGAACCCAGGCCCCCGGGTGCCCTGCTCGTTGAGCCCGTGATGCTCGTATTCGGGATTGGGCGCGTGCCCCCAAAGGGCGTGTGAGATAGTATTCGGAATCGAGGGTTCACCCCGATTCAGAAACGCTTTCACGGGCACGTGATAGGCCCTGAACTGCTGGTACAGGACGTAGCCGAGAAGCTCTGCGAGCATCGCCGTGACAATGACGGTCAGGATGGACGCGATGGTGACGAGCAGGATCCTTCTGCTCTTTCCGTTGTTCGCTTCAGGCATCTTGGCCTCAGAGTGGGCGAGGACCCAATCTCACACGTCAGGGCTATGCGCTCTCTGGGATAGGAAGTGCACGTGTCGCTATCCGGTGAACGACGGTGGCAGGAACTGACGTAGCGGCGGATCAGTGGTCGATATGGGCGGCGACCTCCAGTAGGTCGCCGTAAACTGCATTGTGGGTTACCACAACCTCAATTCTCGCATCAGGGAGAATCATAACACGAGGCTTGTAGTAGTCTCGCTTCTGTGCAAAATGACGAATCGCATCCCGGGCGTCTGGCAGACGACCATTCGAGGTAGTTTCGAGTAAGGCCACGAAGTCAATCGCCTTCTGAATGTCTTCGTTTGAGAGCGTATACCGAAGGCGCATGGCGACCATTCGGGGGCACACCTCGCTTTTCTCGTATCTGTAGTAGATTCGCGTCCTGTCTCCAGATCCACTCGTCGACCAGATCTCATAGTCTGGCTGTTGAACTCCCCTACCTGTTTTCTGGCCAGAGAACGAGAATTCGCGCAGCGACTCGAATGCTTGGAACTGGGCTGGTGATGGGATCAGCCCCTGTGAGCACTCTGATTCGTTGAACCGGCTGCTTGAGCAGCCGAAGGGCAACACGAGTAGGGCGAAAGTGAATCCGAAGCTTCTTGCTCGGTTCATGCTCAACCTTGAAGGCAGCCGCCTTTACTGGGTGGCCTCTGTCAGGGATTGATGGTAGACCACATCGTAGAATACGAGTGAAACGAAGTCTCCACGGTTGGGCGTGTGGATGCCCCTTACTTCAGCCACCAGCCTGCCGGCCGGCTGAGTGACTGCCTCAAATGGGCGCATGGCTTCAGATTGAGCGTCGAGAGCGGCCCGAATCGTGTCGACGCGAGCCTGTAGATGTCCCTCAAAATGACCAAGGAAGTCGCGCGCTTTCATCATCCCCACAGTATCCACAGGATGTCGAACATTGAGCGTGACCGATCGGAGGCAGAATTCGTTGCTCGTCCCCTCCTGTTCGTATCTGTATGCAAGGGATGTATCGAACTCGAATTTCTTGTCGGCCCAGATGTCGTAGCTCGGATCACCCGGTCTCTTGCCAGTCTTTAGCGTGTAATACTCCAGTTGATCCAGACTACCTGAGGACAAAACATTCCACGGCCTCGGAAAGTAGGTCTTGCCGCATGTTGCCTGCTCGTAGTTGGAACCATCACAACCGAGCAGCCACGCCCCTGTCACGACGAAGACGATGGAATAGGCTGCCCTCACGCGCCTGCTCCTGACTTCAAAGCGACTCTCATCAGGCGAAAGCTCTGGACTGTGGGTCTATAGTCATGATCTACGTCGTCGGGGACGAACGTCTGTTCCGGCGTGATGGCGAGATCAAGGGTGTTGCTCCCAGATCGCTTCGTTACAGGTATCGACAGGGCGAGATCTCCAGGGAATTCTGCGACAGCCTCATGCTCGATTCCATTGAGGGAGATCTTCAGCTTGTAGGGAAACTTCAAGGCCGGATGCCCTGGGACGAAAAGAAGCAGGTCGACGGAGGAGGGGTCAGCCGCAATTGGTAGAGTCAGGGAAACACCCTTTCCGACCCATTGATTCAGCTTAAGTCCGTTGAACGAGTGGGCGTGACTGAAGAGCGAGTGCCCGTCATAGACCTCCATCGGCCTCTTCTGCTCTCGCCCCGCTTCCATCACGGTGACATTGGAGACAGCCATGTTGAGACGCCGGTAGTCGCCTGGGATATCACGATTCCACAAACGGAACTGACGAGGCGGTGGTTGAACGGTCTCGATGACCTTAATCACGATACGATCAGCGTCGCCTGTCGGATAAAATGGCTTGGAGACAACCCGCGCTGCTTCGTCGATGGTTACCTCGTCGAACACTTCGCCGTTCAGCCACAGCTGGACCGTCCGACTGGACGAATCCAGTCCGAATCCGACAATGCCGGTAAAGGCCAGCCGTCGTGCAACTGATGGATCGGCACCGAACATGTATAGCTCGCCACCCTCACCTGTCCAGCGATAGCTCTTCGGCCACCAGTAGTCTCTCACCACCCCCGACCGGGCGGCGCCTCGATACTCGATCCGGTACCAGCCTCGTCCGGTCATGGCAAACGCACTAGCTTCGTCTGTGCGCAATAGCTGGAATGTCTGGTTGCGCCAGATGGGTGCTGGTAACTCCTGGTCGACGATCTCTGTGTTGAGATTATCAGCTGTCTGCGTCAGAAAGTAGTCGTCCGTGGCACCGTGGAAGAACTGATTGTAGTCGGGCCCGACATTCCCATAGTAGTCAGTGACGAGACGGGTCTTGATGTCGGGGAGATTCTCGTCGTCGCTTGGAAAGACATAGTGAGCAAGAACGGAAACGCGGAAGTCACGCAAATAGTAGTACACCCAGGAGTTCTGGATGACGTCCGTGAAGCCAAGACCTATGCTCTCATCGTCCTTGACGATACCCTCCATCGCCTCGGCGAGGTCGAAGTAGTCGCGATTACCGGAGACCTCGTAGTGATTGACGATGTAACCGATTTCGGTGGTACGCCCGAGGCTGAAGGACGTGAGTCGATGGCTCGCTAATAGATTTCCGCCTACGATGACGATCGTGAGAACACCCAGGATTGATCGTGTGGCGATCCGGGATCTTCCCGACTGGGTGGACTGCCTGCGGAGTAACCAGTCCAAGCCATATGCCCAGGGAAGAACTTGAACGAATTGCATCCACGAACTCATCTTGAACACAGCGTATCCGTATTGGCGGAAGTAGGTGTAGATAAACCACACGACGCCATAGATGAACACCCCCCCAACCATCATCACCACGGTCTTGCGATCATCCAGTTCCTGGGCCCATCGGCTTGTGAAATAAATCATCACTCCGAATAACCCAATGGATAGTCCCGTCAGGATCGGTACCATCGTCAACCCCAGCCATTGGCTGAGATATGACGTAGGTAACGGATAGTTGGCGAGACCGATGAAAATGGGGACGTATTGCTCGGTTAAAAAATCGAGGAAAAACTGTCCTTGCAGTGAGAGGCCTACGAGGTCACGCCAACCGGCGAAGCCACGAGCAACATGGGTCAACATGCCTAGATTGACGACGACGAGCGCTGCGATAAAGCCGAAGACCAGTGCCGCGCCTCGTTTGAGACTCATCTCGCGCCAGATCAACATGTAGAGTCCCAAGACGCCGATCGGCGCCAGCGCGTAGGCGAGCATGCCCATGTACATGGTGAAGAACGAACTCACCAGCAGGGCTGCAAGCACGGTCAGTCGGAAACTGGGTCGGATCACCAACAGATAGAGGGCACCGATCACGACCGGCAGGCATCCGATACCTGAATTCTGCCCTACGTAGTAGTAGACGTAGCTCATTGCGATGCAGCCGCTGATGCTTGCTAGGATGGCGGCGAACCATGCTGCGCGCTCGGTAAAGTTGGTAACCACGCGAGACATGAAGAAGACGGAAAGGGGCAGGCAACTAAGAAACATTGCGATGGAAATTGTCATCGCCGTACGTGGATCGATCCCGAACAGGGCCTCGAGGAGGATCGGGTAAACCGTGCTGCCAAAACGGGCCGATATGGGAAGTCTGCCCTCGAGACTCTTGACGGGATAGTAGCTGTCGTAAACGCTACTACGAGCGGTGATTGGGTTGTCGCGAAGGAAATTGTTGTCGATGAGGGATGCGTAGTAATCTGGGTTGACAGCTCCGAGGAACGTCTCAGCACCGACATGAAACAATGGCCACAAGACCACGACAAGGATCGGCGCCATCAACAGGGACGACTTTTTTAAGCCGCGAAGGACGTTCTGCCCC
>JABIQT010001030.1 GCA_018667995.1 Candidatus Latescibacterota bacterium | reverse complement strand
ATCAATTCTGCCACGGATATCAGCTCAAGCTCCGAGGGATCTGGCTCGATACAGACCTTATAATGCTCATGGGAGGCGAGACGACATAGTTCCTCGAAATCTCTAAATAGCACGGTTGCTGGCATATTCAGGTTGATAGCCCCATCACATCGTTCCTCATTCGTATTAGCCAACCGCTCAGATGGAGAGGGATGGGTGTTTAGAAGACCAGACTCCTCCGACGCTATATGTTCCTTGTATCGAAGCCTCACATCGTCTGGCATACGGCATTCATTGGCTGCTATCAGTCCCGGTATATCATCCACCAATCTTCCTTCCAGAAAGACACGATTCAGATCGGCCGACATCTTGTCTGCCGCCATCGATAAATACATGATGCGCTCCGGTAACTTGTCATACTCGGTGTTGCCGACCACTCGAACTCCGTAGAGGTCAGCGTCGTACTCCATCTGCCGCATCATGTAGCAGCTGATCGCACCACCTGTATACATGAGCGCTTTAAGTAGTTGACGTGCCGTGAAGACCATGGCGCGCGCGCCCATGAGAATCGCCATGAGGAGAACTCCCTGGTTCTTGGAGTGCTCTTCGAGCGCATCATCGAGACCGTCACGTTCGAAAACGACGCGTGCGAACCAGGCGTTGATGGATCGGATCACATACGTCATGCGCATGGCCGTGCCCTGGGAAAAGTGGCCAAATTCATGAGCCAATACGCCGGTAAGCTGGTTCAGGTTGATTCCAGCCGCCAGAGGCAGGCCAATATGCAACGAAAGGTCGTTTGCCCGAAACATGCTCAGCATGCCACCTCTGAATCCCGCCGAGGCGTTAACATCGAGACCCACCTCAATCTCACGAGGCACTGGGGCTCCAACGAACCGGCACAAATTAGATACGAAGTTGTACAGCCCAGGCTCATTTTCAGCAGTTAGGGACAGGGCCTCTCTTTCTAATGACGCCCTGGAAAACAGAGGCTTCAGCATGAAGACAACCATGATTACGCCCATTATTATAGGGCCAAGATAAAGACTGAATGAGACGCGACCCGAAGTCACGTTTCCGGTAATCCATTCTGGCGACAGCGCATGGCTGTAGACAGCGTAACCGGTAGCAGCGATGAGTCCCACGTAAAGCACGGGAAGCATTATCATGGCACAGGCTACTACGATCAGCCCAATCTGGTAGGGTAAAGCCACACGCACAGGCTCGATGTGCCCTGACAGCATCTTTTGAAAAGCATCGGAGGACTTAAAGGAATCTGGTCCGGACGAATTGATTGCATTCATGATAAACTGATCTCCTGGAACTAACGGAAATAGGTTAATGGATCGGCCACTCTTATCAGGATATATTCAAGAATCGTACCACTTGGATCCACCACAACAGAAATCATAAACAACCACTTATTCTACAACTATTTAGAAATTCGAAGACAGGCAATACTACGCACACTGCGAGAACTCAGTTGGCCAAAAACGACCATGATTCCAGTCGGTGTTGGCCGTGGCTCGACTGGATCCTTCGAATCGCGGATTAGCGTTAGGACGAATATATCACAGCCACGATGTGCGTTGACCACATGTCTGACACTTCTATATTACCCGAAGCGTCATCCAACACTGTCCTCTACAGCTACGTAACTTGCTGATCCGATTCATATTCATGCGCAAGGCGAGCGAATGTTGCCTCCAACTAACAAGACATGCTTCATCATCAACCCGCGCTCAGAGGCACGTCATCCCGACATACAGTCTATGATCAAGAGAACGTTCTCAGCCGAAGGGGATGCATGTCAGATAGTACGCACGAGCCACCGTGGGGACGGTACCAATCTCGCTCGTCAGGCCGTCGACAGTGGTTTTGAGAGAGTAGTTGCAGTCGGAGGGGACGGATTGGTCAACGAAGTGGGTACCGCGTTGGTGGCTCAATCATCAGCCCTTGGCGTGGTCCCGTGTGGTTCCGGAAACGGCTTTGCTCGCGCCCTGGGAATTTCTCTGGATCCCGAAACCGCCATAGGATCACTCTTGAATGCCACGGTTCGAAAACTCGATGTGGGCCAGATCGGCGAAGACTACTTCTTCTCCACCGCAGGACTGGGAATGGATGCCGAGGTCAGCAACTTGTACGCGGACCACCCACGAGGCCGCCTCGGCCTGTTGACGTTTGTGCGACTGTCTATGAGGGCCATGGCCCGCTTCACCCCAAATCCTACCCAAGTATCGATCAATGGCGCACCGACCACGCTCATTCATCCGCTGATTTTCAGTCTGGCAAATACGTGTCAGTACGGATACGGCGCTGAGATCGCACCGGATGCCCGACCTGATGACGGCCTTCTGGACCTTTGCATCATTGATATGGACCAACATGGACTGAATGCCTGGCAGAAGATCAAGATGCTCTTGCGCAGCTGGCGTCTATTCAATGGTTCGGTCTCCCGTATTCATGGCGCCAGCCTATATCGATTCGAAAGTATGGAAATTGAGACCTCATCTCCCGGACTCTACCATGTTGACGGTGAACCCAGGAAAGCCCCATCCCGTTTGATCATCAAAGTGCTACCCGCCTCCCTCAGCGTCTTACTACCAGCCGCCTGACTCCACGCGTTTCTCCTGAGTTACTCTACGCTTACAGCTCGTGACATGCACATTTTGCCAACTTTGTCATGCTGCCGTGGACACTGTGGCATGCATATTGCGACACCTTGATGACCAGATAGAGTTTTGCCCGAATGGGTAAACATGTTGTGTAAAAAATGCCCACATCGGGTAATTGCGTTGCGAGAAGAGGAGAACCACCATGACTATTTCACGAATCATCCTAATGCTGACACTCCTGATTTTACCGTTTGGTGCATCGGGCGAGCCCGTGCAATCCGAAACCGCGGTCGAGAGAATGATGTCATCCGTGGTTGTGCGTGCCGTCGATACAGGCAATGTGCCGGTGCGCGTAGACGTCGCTCTATATCACTGGATAAGCTCAATGCTCGCCCTCGGCGACGAGTCGGCTTCCAACGACAAGGGTGCACGACAACAACTCGACAGACTGAACGCTCCTGCAATGGTTGCCACTGTGGCAAGCCAGAGGAACTTTTCCCTCTCGAGCGCGGGCAGAATGGAAGTTCAGCTAATCAGGCGTGATGGCGTATTCATTGCGAGCCCTATCGTGTTCGTAGGAGCCATCAATAAGAATGGTGCACTCT
>JABIQT010000533.1 GCA_018667995.1 Candidatus Latescibacterota bacterium | reverse complement strand
CGATCCAGAGGTCACGGTTCGGATCAATAGCCAACGAGGAAACGTCGTTCCCGCTGAGTCCATCCGTGTTGGTAAACGCGGTAAAGCGACCGATAGTCTCTTCGTATCTGACGACCCCGCCCCCCGATGCCAGCCAGATATCATTCTGGTCGAACACGACAGCCCGCACTTCATTGGTGAATGTAAAAGTTGTCCAATCGCCCACGCCAGCCTGCAGGATTCCCGGTGTAACCAGGAACACCAGAATAGCAAGCAGATACCAGTACATACGGAATTGAGACAGATTCCGAGTAAAAACGGCGTCTGTCATATGATGATTACTCCTACTCATGGTCTCTTCCGTGGGCAGCAATGCGTGCCTTAAGCCGTTCATTCTCCTCTTCCATAGCAATCCTTAACTTTCGGATCACAGAGGCTTCCTCCGTATTATAACTCTGAGGAGCTTTCTCCTCTGCCGGGTCACCAGCCCAGCACAAAATTGTCCAAATCTCCTGCCGTGATAGTTCTATTTGAGCCATGAGATACTCACGCGAAAATGGATGATGAAGTAGCATCGGAATGGCCTGTCAATTTAAACTCAAGAAGTACCACCGTCAAGGTCTCAACGCTGGTCACTACAGCTCGGTTATCACGGCTTAATTCGTACTCACACACAGAATCTTTCAGTCCGAATACGAGAATCTCCGGAGATACCCGACTATGCCTCAGGAGCACGTCAGTCATGTATCAGGTTTTTCTTGCTCAAACATACAGGCCGGGATATACTCTCCCATCCCCCAAGAGGTTAATAAAGACTTGGCAATGTAACAGGTTACCAAGGAATTGTATATCATGCGTCCGTATCCTGAGCTTCGCCAGGACCTGGTTATCAGTGAACAAGATCAGGCCGGTAAGAAAATATACGTGGTGAAGGCACCTGTCTCCGGGAAATTCTTCCGTTTTGTGGCTTTTCAGTACTATGTGGCCACGCTCCTGGATGGCAATACCTCCCTCGCAGCACTGCAGGATATTGTATCGGAGAGATTGCGTCGGCCGGTTCGGGTGAAGACGCTCGAGACATTTGTACACAGATTGCACGAGTACGGGCTATTAGAGCCATACGAATGGACATCAGATTTCACGATTCTCCCGGCCGATGGTGTTACCGCAAGCACGCAGCTGTCGGATCGCAAGAGCATTCTGTTCTATACCTTGCCGCTAATCGATCCGCATCGACTATTCGATCGGCTCTATCCTTGGTGCTCTTTCTGCTTCACAAAACCCTTTGTTTTCTTTTCAGGTTTCTGGGTCCTCCTGGCAGCCTGGGGATTGATGACCGACTGGGATATGTATACGACGCAGCTGTACGCATTTGACCCTGATCTTTCCTCGATTCTATCAGTCTATTTGTTTCTGGTTCTGACGCTCACAGTACACGAACTGGCGCACGGCATGGCCTGCCGACACTACGGAGGCCGAGTGAGCAAAATGGGTTTCTTAATGCTCTATTTTCAGTTTGGCGCTTACACCGATGTGAGCGATTCATATCTATTTCCAAAAAAGAGTTCCCGAATGGTGGTGATGCTGGCTGGAATGATCACGGGGATCCTCATCATCGCTACCACTGCCCTGCTGTGGCGCGTTACGGACGAAACCACATGGGTACACCATACGAGCTTTATTATCATGGCCGTCACTGGGTGGGGCGTTTTCTTCAACCTGAATCCGTTGATAAAACTGGACGGTTATTATATTCTCAGCGATTGGTTGGACATCCCGAACTTGCGCCATAAAGCCTTCAAATATCTCAAGGCACGTGCGCGTCAATTGTTCGGTCTGTATACCCCAGCGGGTATAGCGACTACGGTGCGCGAACGTCGCATATATCTCTCATATGGAACATTGGCAGCAGCTTACTCCGTTGTTCTGATAACAATAATCACATCCCTGATATCCGACTTTGTGATCGAGTATGCTCCAGAGATAGGAGTGATTGGACTTATGATCGGGATTGTCGCTATGGCGGTACAAGCACCCGTAGGGGACCCCCCTCAGGAAAACCAGAAGGCCACCCCAGTGCCTTCAGTTGACGCTAAGAAACGCACCTACACCTTCCGATTGATCGTATGGATTGGAGTGCTCATCGTTCTCATTGCCGCAAGCCTCCTCATTGAGATCGAGCTTCGAATTTCCTCACCGTTTCAACTTCGCTCGCGCGAACGGGCAGTCGTTCGGTCCCGAATTGACGGTCAGTTAAACCAGATTTTCGTAGGTGAGGGCGACACCGTTGCGGTGGGGCAGCTAATTGCGAAACTCGACACTCGTTCTATAGATTCCGAGCTCAGAACGGTAGCGGCACAGATAGATCAAGCTCGTGCGCGAAT
>JABIQT010000900.1 GCA_018667995.1 Candidatus Latescibacterota bacterium | reverse complement strand
GCATTTTTGTTCCGGAAAAACAGATTCAGCAGGTTAAGAAAGGGCAGGCTGTCCGTATAGGAACCGAAGGAGCAGGCACAGACTTTACCGGGAAAGTTCGGATGATCAGCCCAATAGTTGACCCTGAGAGTGGTACGGTCAAAGTTACTGTAGAGATCAGAGATAAAACACGTACCATGCGTCCCGGGATGTTCGCCACTGTGAATATCATCACCGAAACCCGCTCCAAGGTCAACCGCGTGGAGAAAAGAGCACTGGTTGCTGAGGCCGAGGGTACCTTTGCCTTCTTGTTCAACGGCGGTAAGGCAAAGAAGGTGCGTTTAGAGTTGGGTGCTGATGAGGGTGAATGGATTGAAGTAACTGGCGGGCTTTCGGAAGGTGATTCTGTCATTACTGTAGGTCATGAGGGGTTGCGCAACGGCGCACCTGTGCGGATAGCTGGCCAGGCTGTAGCATCGTCGCCGGGAGCGTCAGACGGAGGCCCCAAAGGTGCTGCTCGTACCGGTGCCCCTGCTCAAGGCGGAGGCGGTGGTGGCATGATGGGTGGCATGGATCTCGATCAAATGAAGCAGCGTGCTTTCGGTCGGAATCCCAAGATCAAGGAAGCTTTCGACAAAAAAGCGGCTGATGATCCAGATTTTGCCAAAAACGAAGAGAAACAGCGTGCTTTCCTGATGGAGCAGTTCCGGCAGATGCGGGCTGCGGGTGGCGGTGGTGGAGGTAGGCCACAGTAGACATCCTTCGGTTGCAGGCCTTTTGAAGAGCTCGTCTGTCGATATCAGAGTATTCACCAGTATTGAGGTATTAGAGATCTATGAAACTAATAGGTTTTTCGATTCGGCGTCCGGTGACCATCATCATGCTGATGGTGTCCATGATTCTTTTTGGATTCGTGGCATTCTCCCGTTTGCCGATCAATTTACTACCGGATATCACCTATCCCACGTTGACCGTGCAGACAGAGTTTCTTGGGGCAGCGCCCAACGAAATTGAGAATCTCATATCCGAGCGGGTCGAAGAAGCGGTAGGTGTCGTAAGCGGTGTTGTACGAGTGAGTTCCATATCACGCCCGGATCGGTCCGATGTGGTGCTAGAGTTCGCATGGGGCACCAATATGGATTTTGCCTCCCTGGACGTTCGTGAAAAGATTGACCTTTTGAATCTTCCCCAAGAAGCTACGAAGCCCATACTTCTTAGATTTGACCCGGGACTTGATCCCATCCTCCGAATCGCTCTGTATGGTGACGAAAGTCTGACCACGCTTCGCATTATGGCCGAAGAGGAAATCAAACGCGAACTGGAAAGCCTTGAGGGGGTAGCCGCCGTAAAGGTAAGTGGCGGACTTGAGGAAGAAATCCACGTAGAAATTGATGAGGCCCGATTGGCAAGTCTGAGCATACCGATTTCTCAAATTGCCACGAGACTTGCCCAGGAGAACATTAACCTCGCAGGCGGGACCATAAAAGAAGGCGAAGCCGAATATCTGGTCCGCATCTTGAATGAATTCAAAGATGTAGAGGAAATCGGCGATATCGTGATAGGCCAGAAGGCCAATGTTCCTATCATATTGACGGATGTGGCAGACGTAGTGAAGAGCCACAAGGAACGTAAGGTGTCCACGAGAGTGAATGGACAAGAGAGCATCGAGATTGCCATATACAAAGAAGCAGGCAGCAATACCGTGAGCGTGGCCAAAGGGGTCAAGGACAAGCTTGCTGAAGTCCAGGAAAACGTGTCTGGCGTGTCCGGAGACGTAAACATGGAGGTGGTTTTCGATCAGTCCACCTTTATAGAGCAGTCCGTCGATGAAGTGCTGAATACGGCTATCATGGGGGGCATCCTCGCTGTATTTGTCTTGTTCCTTTTTCTCCGAAACTCAAGTACCGTGATAATCGGGTTTTCAATTCCGATTTCCGTGGTTGCGACGTTCTTCTTCCTCTTTGTCTTCGATGTATCCCTGAATATCATGTCGCTTGGCGGGCTCGCGCTCGGAATAGGAATGCTCGTAGATAACTCAATTGTGGTACTTGAGAGCATCGACAGGTACCGTAAGGAGCGTATTTCAGCAATTGAGGCGGCGGAGAAGGGGGGCTCGGAGGTCGGACAGGCCGTGGTGGCAGCAACCTTGACGACTCTGTGCGTATTTGTACCCATCGTTTTTGTGGAAGGGATAGCTGGACAATTGTTTCGCGATCTAGCACTCGCCGTCACCTTCTCACTTGTTTCCGCGCTGCTTGTTGCCGTCACCTTGATTCCCATGTTGGCGTCCAAATTACGTAGTGAGACCGATAGAGAGCAGGACGCTCTTGCAGCCGAGTTGACCGACAGCACGGATGAGGCTGTTCATGAGTCATTCCTTAACAGACTCATGCGGCCTATACAGATTGCTATCTCTTATATAGCATCGGGGCTCACCTGGGTTATTGTACATACCTTCAAATTGCTCAAGATTATCGTGGTTTTGATCGCTCGGGCTCTAGGTCTTGTGCTAAGCCCACTCCTGTTTGTTTTTGATCAGGCACTAAATCTACTATCCCGTACCTATCCAATGCTATTGCGATGGACACTGACCAATCGAGCTGCTACGCTGTTTATTCTGTTACTTATGCTTGGTGGTTCCCTTACGCTTGTTTCCCGACTCGGTATTGAATTGATCCCGGAGATGAGTCAGAGTGAGTTCTTCGTCAATGTTAAGCTGCCCGTCGGCGCTCCTTTGCCGGTAACCGAACGTGTCTTGGGAGAGATGGCGTCTATTGCCGGCGAATACGACAACGTAAAAACAGTCTACGTTCTGTCGGGTACTATGGGACAGTCCGGAGGCAACGCGGGCGAAGAGCGGGAAAACATCGGGCAGCTGCACATTCGTCTGGATGACGGAATCCGTGGTGGTGAGGAAGAGGCTGTGATAAATCGGATGCGGCAAGACTTTGCCGCGATTCCGGGCATTGATTCTCCTAAGTTCGCGCGTCCGTCTTATTTCAGTTTCAAGGCACCCATCGAGGTGGAGGTCACGGGCTATAGTCTCCCTCGCCTAACAGAGATTTCCGATAATATTGCATTGGACATGGGAACAATTCCGGGGCTCACGGACGTAAAGTCCAGTATGGAAGGGGGAAATCCTGAAATTCAGATCCTCTTCGATCGTCGGCGTCTTGCTAATCTAGGACTGCAAATCGGGACCGTGACCCAGATTGTGCAGGACAAAGTACAAGGACGAGTGGCGACCGAGTTAACCCGGCGTGACAGAAGAATCGACATTCGAGTATGGGCTGAGGACGAAACGCGGTTGAGTCTTGATGCAATCCGTCGTCTGGAGGTCAATCCCGAAGGTTTGGTTCCCATACCACTATCTGCCGTGGCAGAGGTTGTGGTCGCACAGGGACCGAGCGAAATCAGGCGGATAAACCAGCAGCGTGTATCTCTCGTCAGCGCCAATCTGACCGGGCGCACGCTAGGAGATGTGACATCGGATATTCAGAGAATCATCGACGACCTCGCGCTGCCTCTTGACTTTCAGGTGCTAATAAAAGGGCAAAATGAGGAAATGCAGGTGGCATTTGAGAGCATGCAGTTCGCCATTATTCTCTCTGTGTTCCTCGTCTACCTGGTAATGGCTTCGCAGTTTGAGTCGCTGATACATCCCTTTGTTATTCTTTTCACGTTCCCATTTTCTATGGTCGGAGTAATCCTAACCTTGTTGATTGCAAACCAGACCATCAGCGTCGTTGTGCTCATTGGTGTGATTATGTTAGCGGGCATCGTCGTCAATAACGCCATAGTCCTGGTTGACTATGTCAATCAACTTCGTCGGAGTGGGCTTGGTGTAAATGAAGCCCTACTCGAGGCGGGACAGGTCCGTCTGCGCCCGATTCTTATGACGACTGCGACTACGGTCCTGGGTCTGCTTCCCATGGCAATTGGTATTGGTGAGGGCGCAGAAATACGTGCCCCCATGGCTATAACGGTAATAGGTGGTTTGACAGCATCAACGCTAGTGACACTGGTACTTGTCCCCTTGATCTACACATCCCTGGAGTCATTCATGGCCAGAGTCTATGGTTTGTTTGGCAGGTCCGTTCAATCGTCGGTATCTGAGGAGGTCGTGGAAGCATGAATATATCGGAGTTTTCTGTCAAGAGGCCGGTAACCACGGTCATGATCATTGTCAGCATCGTCGCGTTGGGATTGATTTCTTATTCGCGAATACCTCTGATGTCAATGCCGGATATGTCGTTTCCGTCGCTGAATGTCAGCATACCGTATCCCTCATCATCACCGGACGAGGTGGAGCGATTGATCACCCGCCCACTCGAGGATGCATTGGGTACCGTCAGCCATCTGAAAACACTCAGTTCGACCTCCTCTAATGACAATTCCAGAATTCGTGTTGAATTCGATAGCGGGACGGATATGGACCTGGCATCCATGGAGATTCGCGACAGGATCGACCAGGTAAGGGGAGATTTTCCGTCGGATGTGGACCGAATTCGAATTCGGCGCTTCAACCCAGCCGACTTTCCCATATTCATGTTCAGTGTCTCCTGGCAAGGCGATCCTACCGATTTCTACGACATCGTCACCAAGGTCCTCCAGCCCCGACTTCAGAGGGTCGAAGGCGTCGCAAACGTGGACCTGAGCGGTATGACCGAGAAGCAGATGCTTTTCTATGTTGATCAGGAGGCGCTACAGGCCTACAACCTTGATCTCTTCAAGGTGAGTCAATTGCTTGCCCAGAACAATATTACGCTTGCAGCCGGAAACGTTATGGAAGGGGGCAAGAAATACTCCGTTCGCGCAGTGGGAGAATTCCGGACTGCTGATGAGATCATTACGTTGCCGATTCCGGGAACTCCACTGACTCTGAGTGACGTGGCCAGCGTTCGATTCGACTATCCGGAACAGAATAACTTCCAACATCTCAATGGCGTGGATGCCGTCACGATGCGAATAATGAAAGCGTCCAATGCGAATGTCATTGATACCGCCGAGGGTGTTAAAGCTGTTTTGGCAGAGCTGAAGGGCCAGTCACAGTTTTCCGACCTTCAGACCAGAATCTTCTTTGATCAGTCCAAAGACATCACGAAGCAGTTGGGAGATCTGAGGAATTCCGGACTAATCGGTGG
>JABIQT010000899.1 GCA_018667995.1 Candidatus Latescibacterota bacterium | reverse complement strand
TATCGCCTGTGATGACGACCTTCTCATCTGGAAGGTAAACAACCACGTCCCCCCCGGTGTGTGCGCGACCCAGAAAGAGCAGTTGTATCTCTCGTTCCCCGCGCACTATCGTCATGGAATCTTGCATGGTTACGGTGGGTGCCACGGGCACCACGGAGTCTGTGGCTTCCTTGTAGTTCTTCAGGTAGTTCAGCCTATTTTCCAGAGCTGCCCGGGTGGAATCTCCACCCGCAGAGGCAAGGCTGCTTTCCACTTTAGAAATCTGTTCCGGCAGCGTACCGATGTAGGAATCATAGGACCGTCCGCTCTTGGAATGTCCGGTAGCGATCATCTCCCGGGTGTACTCGTGACCTATGATCTCAATGCCTTCCGGGAGCATCTGGTTGCCGTTGGCATGGTCAAAATGGAAATGGGTATTCACCACATATTTGATCGGTTTATCCGTGATAGACTTCAGCTCGTCCATCAGAACCCAGATAGCCGCCGGTGAGATGTGGGAGTCTACCAGCATGATATCGGCCTCATTCACGATGACCGTGGTATTGCAGCCGACGGCCAGACTGCCCGTGCCACGGGCAAGATAGACGTCATCGCGAATCTTATCGAAGACAAAGGCCGATCCTTCGTGCGAGGCTCCCGGGGGTGATGATTCGGTAATTGTAGGTGATTCTGGTTGCGAACAAGACATGCCAATGGCGAGTAGGATTATGCCGATGAGATTTACTCGTGACATGATCATGGTCTCCCTTTATTTCATTCAGATCGAGGCTGATATGCTCCACAACCGTCGATGTTTCAAGATCCTGAATTCACTGGTAGATCGAATGCCTCTGCTAGCAGCGCATAGGAGTGCAGGCGCGCTTCAAAATCGTAGGTTATGGTGACTGCCATGATTTCATCCGGACCGAAGGCCTCTACCAGTTCATCGATCTTCGCTTTTACCTGCTGGGGATTCCCCACCGCGGCGTGACGGAATTTATCGTCCAGAAAGGCACGTTCCTGCGGACTGAAATCATACTGTTCCGCCTCCTCAATGGAGGGGACGGTCGCACTGGGCTGGCCGGTGGCAAAACGAGCGAATAGCAGGTCCCTGCTCAGGACCAGTCGTTTCGCCTCTTCTTCCGTATCGGCGCAGATTACGTTCAATGTCAGGCATGTCTGGGGCGCGTCGGACTGGCGTGACGGCTGGAACTGTTCCCGGTAATAATCGAGAATTCTGGGGTCTATATTGCTGTTGATAAATATTGCGAAATTGTAGGGCAGGCCCAGTCGGGCTGCCAGCTTGGCGCTTTCGGCACTAGATCCGAGCATCCAGACGGGTGGAGGATTCTGCAGCGCAGGTGTTATTCTCGGGCGGAAGTCCTGGTCGCGCAAGATAGTTCCCAGTTCCTCCACCAGGTCTGGAAACCGCTCAAACTGGGGCCGGCCAGCGGGGGCCAGAGCACGGGCGGTTTCCATGTCTCCTCCCGGGGCGCGGCCAACGCCCAGATCAACGCGATCGGGATATAGATTAGACAGCACTGAAAAGGATTCGGCGACCTTAAAGGCACTGTAGTAGGGCAGCATCACACCACCTGATCCGATACGGATATTCTCGGTGGCGGCTCCTATGGCACCCAGCAATACCTCGGGAGAGCTGCCGGCCAGGCAATGGGCATTGTGGTGCTCAGCGACCCAATAGCGATTGTAGCCCATTTCCTCGGTAGATCGTGCCAGCGTAAGTGTGTCCTGAAATGCCTGCCGTGCCGAACTCCCCTCGCGTACGGGAGACTGATCCAATACTGATAGTTTCATGTAGTCCAATTCCTCATGTGCCGTAATCCATTATCGTGTTACCGAATTCGTGAAATCCATGGCGAATGTGCGTTCAGGTGCAATGATGTTCGTAATGATCTGATGCCGAGAGATTGTGAAAAAGATGCGTCTCCCTCACACCAATTGGTATCAACGGATACGATTCGTGTACGTTCTAACACTAGAAAAGCTGAATTGTTCTGGCGGGACGAAAAACTCTCCGCGGGCTATTCGCCGATGAATTTCTCAATGTCTTCCCGAGACATGGTAAATAGATCCATATCCCTTCGCCAGGCGCCAAGTGTGACCAGGCATTCTGTAAACATCTCGCGCGTTTTGAGTTCCAGTTCCTGCATACCCAGGTCCGTCATGACGCCAATGATGTGCTGCCCTTTCTTGACATGCGTGCGCTCGTCCGATCGGATGTAATCCGCGATATGCACAAGTAGGGCATCGTTCCGATCGCGCGCCTCATCAATGAAACCACTGATGGTTTTCATCACCCCGACTTCGCCGAACAGATTGATCTCAGCCATGCCGTAGGCCGGTTCCATGGGGCCCCGACACGTGGAGCTCGTCAATCGGTTTGGTAATTCATAGGGCTCGTATCCAGCAGCCTGCATGGCTTGATGCCCAATCTCGGTGTGTCGCGCTTCGTCCCACGTGATACGTGCCAGATCATATTCGGCCTTGAAGTCCTTGAACCTGATATCCCACAAGAATGTCCCGAATGCCTCAATGGCATCTACTTCGTCTCTCTGTGTTCGAATGAATCTCAGTCGTTGGCTCTCATAGGAGTCGTCATCAAAACGCTCCCATCCGTCGCCCACCGCATAGTCGCCCGTATTCATGAACGTGGTAAAACGTGCATCTCGCATGGGTACCGTGTTCCGCTCAAAGGGCTTCTCAGCCGTTCGAAGTGGCGAGGGCGCTTCGTTGCGTTCGTCCGTCCCTGACACCCCGCCGATGCTGCCCAGTAAACGTTTCAGATGCCATTCCCAAACCCCGAGCTTGCTCTCATCGACGCCACCTTCGATGTAAGCGTCTATGGCTTCCTGGGCCCAGGCAAGCATGGGTTCATAGTCCATCAGAATGCGTTTCATGACACGTATCGTGGGCGCATCGGTGACACGGTCCGTGTCGTCTATATGATGTTTATAGGCATTCTCGAGAGCCCTCCCAATAACCAGATGCAGGCCGACGAGGAATTCGGCGGTATTCTCTGCGGACAGCATCTCGGTCATGAACGAGTCGATTTCGTCATCGCGAAATTCATCGATGGTGGAAAGTCGCTTTTCCTGTTCATTCAATCGCACACGGAGTTCATGGGCGGCATCGGCATGATAGAAGACATGGCGACCACTCTCTATCTTGACTTCGAATTCCGGTATGGCAAGGGTCCATGCACCGATCGCATGCATCAAGCAACGCTCAAAGTAGAAGTAGCGCATCAGTCTGCGGCTGTTCTCCTTTACATCATATTTACCACCCATACGCCGATGGTCCCGGGGAAAACGGTAGGGAAAGGCTTGAACGCGTTCCTGTGCGGATTTGCGCTCTTCAGGGCGCGAGGCTACCGG
>JABIQT010000897.1 GCA_018667995.1 Candidatus Latescibacterota bacterium | reverse complement strand
TGGAAGCCATGAAGATGCAGACGGCAGTGCGAGCGCCACGAGATGGCACCGTGAAACGCGTTCCTCTTTCGCTGGGCGCACGTGTGGATGTTGGCGATCTCATTCTCGAAATAGAATAGGCTATCTGCACGATCATCCCATAGAAATGTGACCTTAGACTGCTTACGGAACTAATGTGTGCTGTTGCAGGGGAGAGGTACTGGGTGGGCCGAATATCTGGGCCTGATCAGAGAGTCCGACATCAGGAGGGGCGAAGTGAACCCATCATAGTACCGAACACAACGAGAACCGCACCTGCCATGCTCAGTCCGTTCAGCCTTTCTTGATCGAGTAAATCGGGAAACAAACCAGAACAGACAACCATGGCAACAACGGTTGCCAATGGGACGATTGCCAGTATCATGCCTACCCGGTTTACTTCTAGATGATGCAACGCCTCAGAGAGACTTACGAAAGCAATCAGAGTAACTGGTGCCGAAAGGATGAGCAAGCTCGCCTGGTTGAAAGTGAGGTCCGAGATCCTGGCCGGTTCTGCCATGGGAAAAACCAAGATGGTACCGCCGAGATATACGAGCAGCATAATTCCTTCTGATGGTAAAATCTGCAGAAGTTGCTTTTGGACCAATGTATAGAGGGCCAGGCACGCGGCAGCAGCAACGATGAGAAGCATTCCAGAATAGAGAGCCCCGGTCCCAGTCAACAGCTCGTCAAATCTCTGATTGAAAAACAGGACCATACCGACAAACAGAATCCCTCCCCCTATTACCTGCAATAGACCCAGTTTTTCCCTGAAGAAGACCATACCGCCGATAAGCATAAAGACAAACGATATCTGGTTCAGGACCTGCGCCGTGCTCGGAGAAACAAAAGCCAGCGCCAACGGATATAGTATATAAGAACCGGCAAAACCCAAGGTTGCGGCCAATGCCAGCATCCAGTAGAGTCGCGTAAACTTACCGACCATCATTCTGACATCATGACGATACAAGACCGCAGCCCCAGCAAGTACCGCCGCGATTAGAAAGCGATAGAACGTAATCGTATAGGCATCCATGCTGAGGATCAGCACCTTGAGAATGATCGGTATCAGGCCCCAAATAAAGGTGGTAAACAGGGCAAGAGAGATTCCAAGCCCCCATCTACCGCTCGTCGTGTGTAATTCCATCGGCGTTATTGGCAATCCTCATAAGAGTTGATCGAAGAACAAAAGATTAAAGAGTATGTGCGTTTCGGGTGTAATAGGGTAGTGATAACTTCCCGTCAATCGGCCTTCTAAGAAGGGATTTCTCGCGGACGCTATTCGAGGATCGCGGAAGCCCTATCTGATATCCTATAGGAATCTACAAATGATCAGTCTCGGACGTAACACATTGATTCAGGCGGTTGTGCTGTCGCTGGGTCTCCTGAGTGCATCACAGACCAGTGCCCAGTCCGGCAAGATACCGTATAGCCCGACCTCGCAAGATCAGCTACCCGACGCTATCCTGGGTAAAGCATCGGTTCCAGCCGGGGCCGCCTTCTCCTATTTTAATGAGGATCCAGCCACAACGGGCTATCTTGCCTTGCCGGAAGGTGAAGGTCCGCATGGAGCGGTCATTCTGATCCACGAGTGGAACGGTCTGAATGATCGGATCCGCCAGGTAGCAGACGCCCTTGCCGCCGAAGGTTACGTGGCACTGGCTGCAGATCTGTACTCCGGAAGGACCGGGAGCAACCGAGACGAGAATATGAAACTGGTAAACGAATCACTTGCCGACATGGGCACTATCGTACGGAATCTGGATGCGGCGGCCCGCTACCTGAAGGGACGCGATGATGTTAACGGTAAGGTCGCGGCTATGGGCTGGTGTTACGGCGGTGGTGTCGCACTGAGTTACGCCTTGGGCAGCGAAAATCACGAGGGAACTGCAATTTTCTATGGCCGGCTTTTGGACGACCCCATCCAGATGAAGCGAATTCACCATGAAGTCTATGGGACCTTCGCCGAAAAGGACGGTGGTATTCCTCCCGAAACGGTCAACAATTTTGTAGCTGCCCTTCGGACCGCTGGCATTGAGAATGACGTACATATTTACGATGAGGTCGGCCACGGATTCTGGCTGTGGGTTGACAGAAATCCAGCAGTCAACGAGCAGCCAGCGCTTGATGCATGGCAAAGACTGAAAGCATATCTGAAACGCACAATAGATGGGAATGGATAGCCAAGCCACTTCCAAGAATTGAGCAGATCTCGGCTGAAGGAGTCTTGAAGTCGTATTCTCAGCATGTCAATCTGCAGCATGACCTCAATCCTATAGAAATTGGATTTCCTTCGGGGGACATCTCAGCAAGATCAGCAACGAGAGCATCCACTTGACATGTCCTCCATAATATCCGTTCTTATGCCGGCTTAAGTTAGTAAACACTTACTAATATAGAACAGAAACCACCTAAGGAGATATCGTCTATGATTGGCCGGAGTATACGGCAAGTCGGTACACTAGCGGCTGCAGCAGCACTTCTTGCGTTAGCAGGTTGCGGTGGCGAGGGAAATGCAGAACAAGATGCCCAGGCAGCCAAGCCCGA
Organism: Candidatus Latescibacterota bacterium; assembly: GCA_018667995.1. GTDB lineage: Bacteria > JAAXHH01 > JAAXHH01 > JAAXHH01 > JABIQT01 > JABIQT01. Next base: position 4,722 of record JABIQT010000897.1, on the reverse strand, counting down.
ACGCATAGCAAATGTCATTGCCACAGAAATCGTATCGCGCCCGTTCACGAACTATCTTGACCTGGTTGGCGAGATCGAGCCGTGGCGCCGTGTCACAGTGAGCATTGAGGAAATAGGTGTCATAGGCAGAATTGCAGTCGAGAAAGGCATGAAAATCAAGAAGGGCGCAGTCCTTGCCCAATTGGAAGACGATCTCTTGAAGGCCGCTGCCGATGAGGCACAGGCGTCTCTAAAGTTGAGCCGACTGCGACGCGACAATCAGAAGCGCCTCTTTGACGAAGAGGCCCTGTCGGAATCCGCATATCTCGAATCTCAATATCAATTCGACATGGCTCAGGCACGCTTCAATCTCGCTTCGGCGAGGCTATCGAAGACCATAATAAGGGCTCCGATTTCCGGCGTAATCGATACAAAAGAGCTTGAGGTGGGAGAACTGGCTGGTGTCTCTCTATCTTTCGCGGATATTGTAGACATTGATCGTGTTAAGGTTGTGGCAGGCGTTCCGGAACGTCATCTGCGCCATGTTCAGATTAACACAAATGTCACGATTACCTTTCCGGCCTATCCGGGAATGACCAGGGAAGGTCAGACGTCCTTGATCGGTACAACCATCGATTCGGAAAACCGTACCGTCCCCATGGAAATCGTTATCCCGAATCCGGATCATAAACTGAAACCAGAAATGGCCTCTATTATACGAATCGTCAAGGATCAGATTCCAGATGCAATCGTGATCCCTCAGGACGCCGTGGTCGATACCGACCAGGGAATGATAGTCTTTGTTGCCGAAGGATCAGTCGCGAGAGCCGTCCCAGTGGTGCTTGGCCCTATTTCTCAAGACCAAGTCGTTGTCTTGGAGGGCCTTAAAGCGGGAATGTCACTGATCACAATTGGTCACCGCGACCTGGTGGACGGAGAACCCATCAGACTACGCACCCAATAGACGAGCGATGGTGCACGTCCCCCACGTAGAGCTTGACGCCCGCTAATGGGTGTGCCGGACTTCGCGACCAGAATGTAGATACAGTTGAAAGTGTTTATCAGGGAGTACCTTTAAATGATCATCTCCAACCTCGCCATAAAGAACCGAATAAGCGTTTTCGTCTTGACCATCGTGATCGTTATCGTCGGCTTGTCCTCGTATCTGTCATTACCCCGGGAAGCAGCCCCCTCGATCACCATTCCCATGGTCTTTGTGGCTACGCCCTATTTCGGTGTATCACCGTCTGACATGGAGAATCTGGTTACGCAGCCGATCGAGAAGCGTCTCAAAGAATTATCGAACGTCAAAGAGATCTCCTCAACCTCCAGTGAAGGTATCTCAACGGTAGTCGTCGAATTTGAAGCGGATGTGGATCTCGATAATGCGCTGCAGAAGGTGCGGGTCAAAGTAGACCTCGCGGGGCCTGACCTACCGACTGATGCCGAGGAATCCAGCATTCAGGAAATCAATATTGAAAATACACCCATAATGGTAATAAACATTGCGGGAACCCACAGCCTGGTTGCCCTTAAGGATATTGCTGAAGATTTAGAGGAGCGTATCGAGACCGTGTCCGGTGTACTGGATGTGGTGGTAACAGGCGGCCTTGAAAGAGAGGTACAGGTAAACGTTGATCCTGATAGACTCACCCACTATAACCTGGGTCTCGAGGATGTAATAGAAACAATCCAAAAGGAAAATCTCAATATGCCGGGCGGCTCTATTGATTCTGAATCGCTCAGGTATCTTGTCCGGGTACCCGGTGAGATCAATTCTCCTGACGAGATTGGCCAGTTTGTGGTGGAGTCCCGCAACGGCCAACCGATCACGGTGGAAGACGTAGCTACTATCCGCTTTGGTTTCAAGGAACCTGCTTCCTACGCCCGCATCAACGGGCTACCGTCGGTCTCTTTGAATATTCAGAAGCGAAGCGGCGAGAATCTTATTCGTATTGCAGATTCTGTGAAAGCCCTTCTGGCGGAAGAGAGCTCCAGATTGCCTGAATCGGTGGAATTTACGATTCTGGCCGATCAATCCAAAGATATCCGCCGGATGGTGAGTGACCTGGAAAACAACATTGTCTCAGGACTCATACTGGTAATTGTAGTGCTGTTTATGTTCATGGGCGTACGCAACGCAGTATTCGTGGCTATTGCTATCCCGCTCTCCATGCTTCTCTCATTTGTAGTCATTCAAGCCATGGGCTATACACTGAATATGGTTATCCTGTTCAGTCTGATTCTCGCCCTGGGAATGCTCGTGGACAACGCCATCGTCGTCGTGGAAAATATCTATCGGCACAGGGAAGAAGGTCTTCCTTTAATACAAGCCGCACGCGAGGGTGTTGGTGAGGTGGCAGGACCCGTCATAGCATCTACCATCACCACGATATGCGCCTTCGGCCCCATGCTATTCTGGCCCGGGTTGATGGGTGAATTCATGGGTTACCTGCCTGCCACACTCATCATCACACTGTCGTGCTCTCTCTTTGTCGCGCTGGTCATCAATCCAGCTGTGTGTTCGGTGTTTGTCACTGTTGACAGCAAGCGACAGGAACAACTGTGGTTGAAGCGATTCCGTAATCGGTACAAGGATCTGCTCTGGTGGTCTCTTGATCATAAAATCTCGGTGATCACCATTACGGCCGCTACCTTTATCGGAATGATAATGCTATATGCTGTTGTAGGAAGAGGGGTTGAGTTTTTTCCAGAAACAGAACCCAATCAGGCATATATCGATATTACCGCTGCTACGGGAACAAGACTCGAAGTATCCGATGGTATTATACGTGAGATTGAGTCATCCATGGGTGGCGTCGTGGATTTGACCAAGTATGTGTCCAATGTGGGATCATCGCCCGATCCTACAGACATTGGTGGCGGTGGCGGTGGTGGAACGCCTCACAAATCCCGTGTGATCGCGGATTTTCCTGATCGCCAGGATCGATCGCGTTCCTCCTTTGAAACCGTGGAACAAATTCGCGGATACCTGGCAGATCTGGTTGGCGCCCGAGTAGATATCGTTATACCCCAGAATGGTCCACCAACTGGTGCACCCGTTAATATTGAGCTTGTGGGGGATGACTTCAGAGTACTCGGAAGAATGGCAAAGGAAGTAAACCGCAGAATCAAGGACATCCCTGGCCTTGTAGATCTGAAAAGCGATTACGATACGGGGCGTCCTGAGTTGAAAGTCGTGATAGACAGGAATCAGGCGGCACAACTGCACGTGAATACCTCAAAGGTAGCCCGAACGGTTCGAACAGCGATCAACGGCACTACCGCCTCTGAATTCCGAATCGGTGAAGAGGAATATGACATTGTAGTACGCTTCGCGGAGCAAAACCGTGGCACCTTTGCCGATCTCGAACGCATCAATATCCTACACGAGGGGGAGCAGATCCCGCTTGCCAATCTCGCTCAACTGGAGGTGACAGGTGGCCTCGGATCGATCAAACGGAAGGACCTTGAGCGCATCGTTTCCATAGAGGGAAACGTGGACGGTCGCCTTGCCAACGAGGTGCTGGCGGACATACAGGCTAATCTTGCGGACATGGAGCTACCAAGCGGATATGTGCTGCGATATGCCGGCGAAAATGTTGAGCAAGACGAGGCCAGCGCCTTCCTCAGTAATGCATTTGGCGTGGCGCTGATGCTCATACTATTGGTGCTGATCACGCAGTTTAACTCTGTGACGCTTCCCTTGATCATAATGGTGTCAGTTATAATGTCGTTGATTGGAGTTTTCCTGGGACTCATTGTTACGGCTACACCATTCGGGATTATCATGACGGGGATCGGAGTGATCAGCCTGGCGGGAGTCGTGGTCAACAATGCCATCGTCCTCATTGACTATATACAGAAATTGAGGGAGCGCGGATACAGTCGCCGTGAAGCGATTGTTCATGGCGGGGAAACCCGGCTGAGACCCGTGGTACTTACAGCGATTACAACCATACTTGGTTTGATCCCGTTGAGCACGGGTATCAGTTTCGACTTCAGGACCTTGGGCTTAGAACTCGGGGGAGAAAGTTCACAGTGGTGGGGCCCCATGGGCGTCGCTGTGATTTTCGGCCTTACTGTAGCCACGATTCTGACGCTCGTCGTGGTCCCTGTCATGTACGAAATATTGATGGGCTGGAGCGATCAGCGTGCGGCCGCAAGATCGGTCACCGACGAATCTGCCCAAACGCAATCTTCTGACGGCTCAGTACCGGTAGACGCCGCAACAAGCTAGTGAGGCAGGAGACCAAGATGGCCGCCATCAGAATGTCCGCCGATGATCGGCGTGAGCAGATCATTAATGTAGCCGCTGAGCTCTTTGCCCAGCAGGGATTCAAGGGAACAACGACCCGTCAGATCGCTGCTGAAGCTGGAATCACGGAGGCGCTTGTATATCGGTATTTCAGTACCAAAAAAAGTCTCTATTCGGCAATCATAGCCCACAAGACAAGCGAGACCACCGTCTGGGACTTCACCAATATTAAAGATGCTATGATTACTCGAGATGATAGACAGGTCTTCATCGCAGCTGCCGTGACCATACTCGAAACTACCAGGAAAGATCCAGGCTTGATGCGTCTTCTTCTGTACAGCGCACTGGAAGACCATCAGTTGTCGAATCTTTTTTTCCAAAGCCAGATTACGAATCTTGTTAGAGTGTTAGCAGACTATATCTCGACCCGAATTTCGGACGGCGAGTTTGATGAAACGGACCCCATGTTAGCAGCACGCGGTTTC
>JABIQT010000895.1 GCA_018667995.1 Candidatus Latescibacterota bacterium | reverse complement strand
GCTATCTCGGAGAGGGCGATCTGGCCATGGCCCGCAAAGCCCGTAGCATCGAGGCTCGGTTTCCCTACACAGACCCATTCGGTCAACCTATTCTGGGACCGGGAACAAATCTATTGAGGCTGGTCTTGTTCGATAAGAAGAATCCTGCCTCACGTACTCGCGGACACTGGAATATAGAATAGGGGCAGCCGTATACGCGCGATGCGAATCCAAGACCCTTTATCCCGCTAGTACCGCCTTTTGTCCGATCAAACCAGATAACATTGAAATTGTCTATGACCCTCCGCGACATTTCGTTACTTCTGATGTTAGTAGCTATTCAGTTACTCGGCGTTTCAGCCTGTGACCGAAGGAAGGATTCCGTTGGGCCCACTCAGTTGAGGGGCCGAATCGTATATACTGAGCTCGTCAACAGCCTGCCACAGCTCTTCGTAATCCATCCTGATGACCCACGAAATCCAAGTCGGGTTCTAGATTCGAACACAGAAGATCTCGCTCCAAAATGGTCTCCAGACGGAAAGCGAATAGCCTTTCTATCGGACCGGGAAGGCCTCCCTCAATTCCGGCGTCTGTATACGGTCAGTGAAGACGGGACGGACGTTGAAGGACTGTTCGACCCCGTAATCCATCCTGAAGGCGACCTCGAGTTCTCCTGGTCTCCCGATGGAAAGCACATAGCACTGATCAATAATGTAAGAGGCTTCCGGACCGACCGACGCCAGCTCTTTATCATGGACGTCGAAACACTGGCGAGACAGCGGGTCGCGGATGCATTGCCCAATCGGTTCGCGCCGGATTGGTCACCGGTTGGCGATAGGATCGCATTCCTGACGGATGTGACGGGCTTACCCGGAGCCACGCTCCACCTCCTATCCTACCCGGATCTGCAGCTGACGACGGTGAACGTGGGAATCGACAGAATCAATTTCCCACGCTGGTCACCAGACGGTCAGAAACTCGCATTTCTTGGAGACCCGGGAAAAGTATCGGAGTTTCAAGTCTTCATTGCCGAGGGGATATCACTGGTTCCTCGGCAGGTGACCTTTATGGTCCCAGGTATCGTGACTCCTGCCCCTCTCGCGTGGTCTCCCGATGGCGGGCGTATCCTTTTCTCCGGCCCCGGTACTAATGTCTTCAATCGTCGAGCGCGGGATCTGTACTCCGTCAACTCGGATGGTACCGGACTTACCCGGTTCACGTCCAACGCCAACGATGAATCCGGTCCGGACTGGACACGGCACGAGTAACTTCTAAAGAAGAACTATGATTCAGAGCCTTAAGCGACTGCTCAGCCACTCCGCTCTGTACGGTATCAGCGACGTACTCGGTCGCTCGATTGCATTCCTTCTCGTTCCAATCTATACAAACTTCCTGACGACATCTGAATATGGCCATGTCACGTTGGTTTACGCTTTCATTGGTCTGATGAATGTGCTCTTCGTCTATGGAATGGAATCAGCGTTTCTCAGATACTACCTCTTAGAAAAGTCTGAGAAATTGCGAATCCTGAGTACGGGATATCGTACCCTCCTGATCTCATCAGTCGTCCTGACAGGCCTGGTTTACGTTTCTGCCCCGCTACTCGCGCCACTCATTTCACCATCCGGCGCTTTTGTCGAATACGTACAACTCGCCGCCATCGTACTCGGCCTTGATGCCCTAAACGTTATTCCCTTTGCCAGGCTGCGCGGAGAAGGTCGTGCCACCGTTTTTGCATCCCTGAAACTGGCGAAAGTGATCCTTGAACTCGCAGGGAACATCTGGCTTGTTGTTATTCTTGATATGGGTGCCAAGGGAATCCTCTTCAGCAATATCGCTGGATCTGGGATGGCATTCCTGATATTAACAGCCATTACAGCACGTTATCTGGCAGCTGGATGGTTCGGTCAACATGCCACCGCACTCTTCAAATTTGCCTTGCCATATATTCCCGCCGCTGCCGCTGTCATCGTGGTAGAAATGATTGATCGGTTCATGATTGAACGGTATATGGGAACAGACTCTGTGGGCGTTTATAGTGCTGCGAGGAAGCTGGGGGTGGGTATGCTACTTTTCGTGAATGTGTTCCGTTTGGCCTGGCAGCCCTTCTTTCTTGAAACATCCGAACAGGCGGATGCAAAGGCTGTATTTTCGCGCGTACTGACCTATTTTCTTGCGATTACGGGGGGCGCCTTCCTGGTCATCTCATTCTTCGTCGATGATCTGGTTCGTCTACAGGTTGGAAGTCGTACATTCTATGAGAGTGCGTACTGGGCCGGCACAGACCTCGTCCCCATCTTTCTCCTTGCTTACATACTTTACGGACTCTATGTGAATCTCATGGCAGGCGTATACATCGAGAAGAAAACGCTCTACCTGCCACTGGTGACGGGTGCAGCCGCTATCACCAGTATCGGGGCCAACATGATCTTGATACCCGCGTTGGGCATGCAGGGAGCCGCGGTCGCTTCGGTGCTGGCATATGCTGTTTTGGCAGCAGGACTTTACATGCTATCTCGACGCTATTATCCTGTACAGTATGAGTGGTCCAGGCTACTCAGGATCGTCGTCGCAGTCAGTGTCATTTGGAGTGTGGGCACGCAATTCGGGGAGTTGATCTGGATCTATCGTGTCGCTCTGCTGGGAGCGTTCCCGCTGTCGTTGGTGTTGATGGGGTTTTTTGAATCTGAGGAGATAAGGTTCCTGAAACAGAAAATGGGCTATGGTACTCCCTCGGTTTGAGGAGATGTGTAATTCTGGTAGGTGGCACCGGCTCCTTCTGTAATTGTGACGATCTGATTGGCGCCTACGTCACTGATATTCTCCGTTCCGCCGTCCGGCCATGTGACCTCTATCTCGTTGACCTGAGGCACCCCTCCCAAGCCAAAGTGTAACCGGAAATCGTTCGCAGCCATATAACTGTATCCGGATTTCACCTCTCTCACAAGGCTCAGTCCTTCTGCCCTCAACGCCACCCGGGCGCCGATTGCGTTACGATTGCTCCTGGTACCAACCAAGCGCACGGTCAAGCTATTCCGCTTATTACCGTTCTCATTCATCAGAAGTTCCGGTGTGCCATTCACACTCGTAACGAGGATGTCCGTGTCACCATCATTGTCCACATCACCGAATGCAGCAGCTCTGTGAACTCTCGGAACTCCGAAAGCATCACCGGACTGTTCACTGACGTCCCTAAATCTTCCCGCGCCATCATTTCTGAACAACTGATTGGTCTCTTCGTACAATACGCCCTGATTGAACAGTTCGATGTTGTCGATCACATGGCCGTTTGCAGCGAATAGATCAAGCCAACCATCGTTATCGTAATCGAGAAATCCGGTGCCAAAGGCAAGAAACATCAAGGTCGGATTACCAACCCCTGTCCCAAAGGTGACCTCCGAGAAAGTGGCGTTCCCATTGTTCCTGAACAGGGAATTGGGCTCGAGCGAAAAGTTGGTTACATACAGATCCATCGTGCCATTGTTGTCGTAGTCGCCGAAATCGGCTCCCATGCCCGCACGTGCGCTTCCGTCTTCACCGTAGGCAACGCCCGACATGAGCGCCACATTGGTAAACGTTCCATCCTGGTTGTTTCGGTACAGGAAATCTGGAACACGATCATTCGCCACAAAGACATCAGGCCAGCCATCTCCGTTGTAGTCTCCTGTGACCACGCCGAGTCCCTTGCCCTGGTCGCTGGCAACTCCGGCTTCGGAAGAAACATCCGTAAACGTGTGGTCTCCGTTATTGCGGTAAAGTAGATCGGGAACACCGTTGTATACGTCGGGATCGCAGTACGACTGTATGCCGTCCCTCACGCACCTATGGTTTGTCTCGAACGTAAAATCTACATAGCCGCACACATAGAGATCCAGGTCACCATCGCGATCGTAGTCGAAGAATGTGGCACTGGTAGAGAAATAAGGGGTATAAGGTACTTGCAATCGGGCCCGTGTGGTGACATCAGAGAAACGTCCGGCGCCATCGTTCTCGTAGAGAACATTCGCACCGAAATTTGTTACGAAGAGATCATTGTCCCCGTCATTGTCGTAGTCTGCTACGGCCAATCCGAGGCCATAGTTGCCTCTGTTTCCGATACCAGATGAAGTTGTTACATCGGTAAACCTATTTTTGCCGTCGTTCCTATACAGGGCGCTGGTGGGCGTAGTTTCCGGTTCATATCCTGGTATTGGCGCCCCGTTCAGAAGATAGACATCAAGGTCGCCATCTCCATCGAAGTCGATAAATCCGCCGCCAGATGCTACGGTTTCTACAAAATAGTACTGGCCGGATTTGCCATTCGAATGTCTGAAATCAATACCGGAAGCCTGGCTGATATCTTTGAAAGTTACCGGATTATTCTCATTTTCATGTACGATTGTCTGGGAGGACTGTTCACCGCATGCAAACGGCAATACAAGTGAAGGAAGGAAGAAGAGTGGGAGGAGCCGGGCCCTTAAATGTCGGCCCAGGTGAAACTTTTGCATGCATGAAAACCTTGAGACTACTATTGGGATGAGCGGTTACGTCTGCGGATGGTCATCCCGATTATTCCGATTACTATGATGAGTGCAACGGCGATACCGCCAATCAAGGCCAGTGAGACGGGTTGACGGACGAACGGTACTTCAAAAGAAGCCTGTTTTTCATTAGTACCGAAGACCTGCAAGTTGATTGTTACCTTGTGGATGCCGACCGTTCTTGGCTTCCACATGACGGGTGCATCAACGGCCTCGGCGTCATGGTTTCTATAGAATGTGAAGGCATTCCCGTCTGGATCCTGAATACCTATTCGAATAATGCCATTGTAGTATCCGCCTGAATTTGCTTTTTCAGCATAAACAATCAATCGGGCGTTGCCACCGAGATCATATGCCCGAAACTTCAGGCTATAGCCAGAACCGATCTCCACATCCTCATTTACTACGGGTGTTTCGGAATAATCGTAGCCTACAAATACACCACCAATCACTGGTGGGTCCTGAATCTCCTGCTGGCATGATAGAAGAGGAACGACACATAAAGCAAGAACTAGCCAGATCCGCACTATTCTGCCCCCGCGGGAAACTCTGGCGTGTAACGCACTATGCCCGGCGGACTCAACACATTGAAATAGACCCGGCCCTTTTTGTCGGTGTGTACCGGGAATCCAGGCACATCAATCTTTGAGGACAACTCCCATTTCCCATCGGCGGTGAATAGGTCCACCCACCTGTCCATTTTCGTTAATTTTAGCTGCGGTCTGCCGAGGCTGTTGTAGCCATCTACGGTAAACTCCTGGTATTGAAGGACATTCATAATCCGTCCGTCGGGCAGCACAGCCAGAGTGCCAGACTGACCAACGGGTGTAACACCTTCTTCACTCGCTAGTCCCATATCTATCATCGATAGATCAAATGGAGTGGTTCGGCTGAATTCTAAGTTGAGACCTGACACACGGTCATATTTTCTGATTCTGTATGGATGTCTGGCCGAGATGAAGACGTAGCCATCATCCGTAGTCGCGATACCGGCATCGGAATATGCTATGAGTTGATCCAAGTCGCCCATGATGCGGACGGACTCAAGCGGGTCATAGAATGATTCTATAAACGAACCATCGGTTTCATACTTGTAGATCAAATCGTGCTGAGTAATCGCGAAGATGAGAATCTTACCTTCCGCGTCTACACGGATTCTTCGCGGTTGTCGCACTTGTACCTGAAATATGTCGTGAAGCTGCAAGTCCGGTGTGAATATGGTAACCCGCTGGATTTGGTAATCCACCACGTACAGTTTACCCTCGGCATCTACAGCTATGTCCACCGGCTCCTGGAACTGGAGAGGTGTATGCCCCTTGGAGCCTATGCTGGCTACAAATTCTCCCTGTTCATTGAATTTTAGCACCCGGCTATTGAGGGCATCTGCGATGTAGATTTCATTGTTGGGACCAGTTGCTATTCCATAGGCCTGAGGGAAAGCGCTCTCTGTATTCTCTGATTGACCGGATATCACCAAGTCTTCGATGAAATTGATCTGTAACAGGCTGTCCGGGTGATGTTTGATGGGCCAGTCATTGTAGATCCTCTCCACACCTTTTTCGATTTCTATGCGGCCGCGCCACATGCCATCGGATTGTGTGTCTGTCCCGGAGCAGGCGGTCATTGCCAGTAGGCCGGTTAACGTGAGGATGAGAGTGAGCGTCTTCAATTGCTTGGCGGGTTCTGTGAGTCCGGGCATTCTAATTATCTCTTTTCGTTTTCATGGTTTCCCACCGCTGTCTTAACAGCGCGTTTTCTTTGTCGGTTTCAAGTGCAGCCACCATCGTACGGTCTGCTCTAGAGTATTCCTTTCTGGCATTTTGAACCATGGCCAGAGTTTCTAGTGTTACTGTATCCTTGGATAGATTGATAGCTGTCTCCGCGAGTTCGAGAGCCCGATCCAAATCTTCCCCGTATTCTGCGTACAGCCAAGCAAGATTTGTGTAGGCATCGGTGAACTTCGGGTCCAGTTCAATGGCCTGGCGGTAGGCGTCTCTCGCTTCGTAAAATTCTCCTAGCTCCACAAGTACCACACCCAGATTATTCTGGGCAGGTGCGAAATTTGGAGACAACTGTGAGGCAATCCGGAATTCATCTACTGCTGTTTCGTATTTTCCGAGTTTTGCGTTAACTGTCGCCAAACTGTAATGAGATTCTGCACGATCAGGATATCGTCTCACCATATCGGATGCCTGTGTCAATTCCTTTTCGATCGCGCTCAGACGGGTAAAGATCCTTCCCTGGGCCTCAGCCTGTTCGTTTTTGCCTTGTGCCGTAAACGTGTTGGCCAAAGCGTAGTAGGCCTCACTGTAAGCTGGGTCAAGTGCTATGGCTCGAGTAAGCGCTTTTTCCGCATCCTCATACTGTTGACGCTGAAGGTAGGCCATACCAAGACTGTAGTGTAGGGACGGCTCTTCGGGCGCGGCTTCTACGGCCTCTTCGTAGGTACCAACCGATTCCTGTATTTCGCCACTTCTCGCAAGGGCGAGGCCAAGACCGGATTGGGCCTGGCGGTGGTTGCGGTTGATGCGAAGTGCGCTTCGATGCTGTGCGATGGCTTCTTCTATGTCGCCTTCGGTTAATGCGATCAAGCCTAACTGATAGTGGGCATCCGGATATCGCGGTTCAATTCTCAACGTAGTAAGAAAAGAACTCTTGGCCTCTTCGTAGCGTTGAATTCTGGCCAAGACTACGCCTTTGGCGTGTTCTGGATCAGGATTGGCTGGTTCCAGCGCTGCCGCGTTGGCGTATGATGCAATAGCCTGATCGTAGGCCCCAAGTTTCTCTTCGGTCCGCCCTCTCATAAACTGATATCGTGGGTTCGCTTCTTCCAGTTCAACGGCTCTCGCCAATGATTTTACCGAATCGACGAAACGATTGAGCTGTTGGTACGTCAATCCCAAATTGTAATAGGATCTCGCATCAGCAGGCTGAAGTCTGGTGGAGGCTTCGAATGCCAGTGCCGCTTCGGTGTATTTCTCTTGCCTGGTATGAATAACGCCGAGGTTGTAATGGGCCTCACCATCTTCTGATCGCAATTCAATTACTACTTGAAATGCGGCTGCCGCCGTATCGTATTTGCCGAGATTCAAGGCAGCTAATCCCAGATTGAAGAAATGATCTGGATTCGTCGGATTCTCATCGATCAGCTGCCTGAAATAAAATACATCCCGCGTGAGGCGCTCTCGATCTTCAGGATTGAGCTCGAGCTCTGGATTAGCTTGGCTGAGAGAACGGTTGGACATGAAAATACCAGTGTCCTCGAGCAGAAAGATAGAGATGAGGAGGCATAAGAGTATGAAGTATCGCATGAGTAGTGCTCGTCTGGTTTAGAGTAAGGCCGCAAGCAATTGTTTGAAACGGGCCTCAAGACTTAATCTCACGGACGGGGTATTTTTGCTCAACCGTAACGAGGGATCGATCTCTGTCGTATCTTCGGCCACTGTAATATCAATGAGCTCCCATTTCTTTTCATCGGCAAGCTCTTTGAACGCTCTTCTATATATCAGCTTTGTATGTATGCTTATGGGTTGGTTGGGATTTGACAATACAAAACGATATGCAGACTGGTCGACTTCTTTCGCAGGAATTCGAGTGTCTGATACGATGCGGGTTGCTTGCCAGTCCATGACCTGTTCATTCCCTTCATCATCGCCAAATATCAGGGCGAAGCCCCGACCAGGATATCCTGCATAGTTACCGTCCTCCATCGCTCCTATTCCACCATAGTCAGGTACACGCTCAGAACCTGTATAGGCAAGCGTATCACCGGTTGCGTCAGTTGCCGTAACCAGTAACAACATGTTTCGCAGTGTAATACCGGAAGGGAGATGATGGCCGGCACTGACATTCTTTATAGAGATATCAACCGAGATGCCGGAAGTATCAGCCACAGCCGATATGGCCAACGTCGCTGAGTTCTTGACCATTTCTTCTGCACCACCGAGGAAATCATGCCGTTTGACGGTTGATAGATCACGCGCCTCCACTGGCGTCCAGAATTTCTCAGCATCTCCATTGACAAAAGTGCCACGTCCCAGGTCATAATCCGGTTTCATATGGCAACTCTGGCATTCTATCCCAGCCTCATTGTATACGCTTGCCTCCCATTCACGATAAGTATCCATGAAGGGCATTCCGAATTCGTTTTGATGCTGATGACAGGAGGAACAGTATTCGCTCTGAGTATATATGGGATTGTAACTGGCCACCATTGGCGAAGTAACGGCCGCATTTGATACGGGTGAAAAATTGATGACGTCGTCGTACGGTCCGTATGCGAATATCATCGGCAAACGACCTTCGGCTTCACGTTTTTCGTCTTTAAGCGTTAAGCGGTGCATTTCAATCGCGCCGTTGACACCAGCCCGATCGTTGACTTCGACATTCTTGATTTTGTGACAAAAATCGCAATGTATGCCTGTGGCGTCAACGCTACCTGCTTGTCGTTCCCGTTCTTTCTGTTCGAATGACTTATACCCGATTTCAATGGGATAGGCTACGATTCCTCGATTATACACAACCTTCAAATCAGTTTTCCCGGGTGCTTTCAGCGCGGCGGTAGGTGCGTGACAATCGGCACATTCTCCCTCCTCATCAGGAAAGTCGATTCGAAATCCGGGACCCACATTTTCGTTACCCTCTGCATCTGTCCCATTGTACATGTCCTGTAACCAGGGATTGGTTACGGCCTGCGCGTGGTGGGATTGACTCCATTGATTATAGATATCCCGGTGGCAAAGGTAGCAGGTCGGTTCAAAGTGACAAAGATTGCAGCTTTCCTTGAATTTGGCGTGTGATTTGACACGGAGTGAATTCAGCTTGGGTTCATTGTGTCGTAAATCCACGAGAGATTTATGTGGTGTAATAAACTCGTAATCGGGATCATCATCGTCAGGGAGCTTTTCAAGAACTATAGTTGTGAATGAGGTTGAGGCTGTGATCTTTACGCCACCGTTTATCCAACCCATCTTTCCGGCAGTAACAACTACTGCTCCGAGTGCGTCCACTGGTGATGACAGGCTGAATCGTCCTTCTGAATCCGTTACGGTAAAATCGATCTGACCGTGGACACGGACACGTGCTCCGTCTATCGGTGTTCGGCCATCGGTAACCACACCGTCGACTTCAACGGCGATGGCGCTTCCTGCTATTGCGATCACTACCAGCAAAACAGACGTAACGATTATTGATTTTACTGTGCTTATCATCTTTCCACCGTTCATTTCGTTATGCTGATAACAATTGCGCACTGCGGACCTATAGCTATCAAAAAACAAAGAGAGGGTCTCTCCGGGGCTTACCGGAGAGACCCTCTCTCTTCACACTAAACACGAATTACGTTGTATCTTCGCATACATCTTTTCTCAATGGACCACTGATTAGAAGCCGATTCCAACTGAGACACGATGGATGTTATCAAGCAAATCGAACTGCGTATACGCATAATCTAATGCGACACGGTAGCTTCCTTGCTCGAACTTAAAGCCGGCACCAGCGGAGACTCCTTCATCTTCCGTTCCACTGTAACCTGCTCTCCAGCCTACACGGCCAGCAACGTATTCGTTTACCCAGTATTCAGCGCCGACGTTCAACACACTGTCGAACTCCCGGAGCTTCCAAATTTCAGCACTGAGCATTACGCTTCCCATTGGCAATGTGGCTGGTTCGCCGGCAAAGCCGATACGGAAGGTCGTGGGCAGTGATTGTTTGATATTCGAATCAGCGATGAAACGAAGATCAGGTCCGAAATTCTGGAAACTTGCGCCAATACGGAATTTGTGCCAATCGGTGGTATAGATGGTACCCATATCGAATGCGACGGTTGTAATCGTCTCATCCAATGTGCCGGCACCACTTGTACCCTCGGACACGTATTTAACAGAACCACCAACGGAAAATGCATCGGTCAAGCGACGTGCATAGCTTGGTCCGATAGCCAGATCGGTCACCGTAAAATTAGCGAGACCGGCCGACGCACGAAGGCCATTGGTTGGAGCCGTAGCCGTTGAGAACGGAATATCACCCGAAAGTAACGAGTGAAATCCGAAACCAATCGCGCCATTGTCTCCCATGTTCCAAACAACACCGCCACTGAAGAGTGTCATATCTGCGAAATACTTCGCATATGTGACAGCTACAGCGCCGCGGCCTGGAATAAACACCATCGCAGCCTGATTAATCAGGGTTGAGAAGGCGCCCATATCAGTAAAAGATGATGCCGAGGATGCGAGACCGGCCATCCTGGCACTGGAATCCAGTGTCAGGAACTTAGCAGCTACGGTTCCGCGTTTCTCGACGGCGTGTGCCTGACCCACTAAGGTCACTAGTAGGGCGGCAATCACGCTCCATCGGGTAATCAATTTCATCAGTACGACCTCCTGAAACGATATAGTTGTTGTGCGCCCCGTATTCAGGGCGCACAACAAACCGATTTACCGCCGGACGTAGAGTTTCAAGGTCTTCGAGAACGTTTTACCGCTCCCTGCAGGCAGTTCTGCCTCAATCACGCAGATGTAAAGTCCACCAGAAACGGGGACGTTACTGTTGTTCTTCAAATCCCAACTTGCTACGCCGCCAATCGTCACGGTTTCACTTGCATCCGGGACGTTGAACTGACGTACCTGTAGCCCAGCCGCATCAAAGATCGTGATACGGGATGGTACTGGCATATTGAAGAATTTAACCGACTGCTGACCAGGTACGGCCAGATCCCACTGCGCCTGGAAGACGAATGGGTTCGGAGCTACTGTCACGAGATTCAAGAAGTCATTTGGATCAGATGGTACTGTATTCCGTACCAACGTGGTCGGCACAACTTCCTGTCCCGGGACTTCCGGACCTACAGTGCGGCCGCGGTACGGAAACGTTCCGTGCCAGCGTCCGTCTGTTCCATTCGAATTCATCGTATAGAAGCTCTCCAAGCCAGCGATTGTACGCGACAACTGTGTCCGCGTTGAACCGGTAGGATCCTGAAGAACACTATCGAAATCAAGCTGCTCGGCGCTTTCGTTATCAACTGCGGCAACGTAGTACCAGTAGTTGAAGCCGATAAGCGGCGAGGAATCTTCCCACATGTAGCCTGAACCGCCAGCCAATCTGTTATCGACAGCAATGCCGTCAACGTTCGCAAAGACTGAGGTGTCATAACGTGCTGCTGGGAAGGTAACAGCTTTGGCCGTGACTGCTGCGTTACCCGTATTGACGTCTACGATCTGACGGGAACTGGGGACGGTGTCAACAGTGTCTCCCAGAAATCCTGCAAAACGATCTTCGACTGCAATTGGGTTCGGCACCGTCACAAGGGCCGGTGGGGCGAATGTATTCGTCTGATCTGTACCACCACCCCCAAATTCGGCGATCTGTACGTACGGACCGGCGAAGAGAGGTGCTGCAAATTTGTTCACATCAGCCGAGATAAAGTCAAAGACCTGGCCGATGTTATAATCTGCACCTATAACGAGCCCTTCCTGAATGAAGCGCGCGTATGGATGGGACAGTTTTACAGCTGCAGCAGTTGGATCTGTTACATCCGTGATAGCTGTAGCTGCGTCACTCAAACCCATGCTTGGCGGAATAATGGTACTATTGTAGCCAATAGGATGAGCGACAGTTGCGCTCGGGAACTGATCGATGAAACCTGAGGAACGGTAGACGCGGTATTTTGCGAAATCAACCGCACCGGTACCAGGATCAATTGCCGTCTCAGCATTGTTCTTCCAAGCCAACATAACTGTACCGGTATTGGTTGGGAAAACAGACAGCTGAGGCGCCGGCGGCGGGTGGAAAAGTGCACCACTCGTTGCCGTACGACCTAGATTTACAGTCGTGTTGCCTG
>JABIQT010000840.1 GCA_018667995.1 Candidatus Latescibacterota bacterium | reverse complement strand
TTAATCAAGCGGATGCCCGCGGATTCACACCGTTATACTGGGCAGTGGACGTTCGTAATATGGAAGTGGCCCCTAACTTTCCGTGGATAGTAACGGAGGATCCATTGCCGCTGATACGTCAGTTGCTGGAAGTCGGAGCAGAACCGAATCATCGGATCAATGCCGTATCGCGTGCCCGGATGCACGAGGGTACACCAATGGTTCTTTTTGGCTCGGCGCTAACGAGGGCTGCTTTTTCCGGCGATCTTGAAACGACGAAGTTATTGCTGGAGTATGGTGCCGATCCGCATATCAAATCAGTGGAGAACGAGTCGGCTCTGTCCGTCGCTTCGGGCTCCGGTTTTATTATGGGTTTCCACAAGTGGCGGCCAATTTCTGAAAGACTTGAAGTAATCAAGCTGTTAGTAGAAGAGCATGGGCTTGATGTGAACAATTACGATAACTATGGCCTCACACCGTTGATGATGGCGGCGAATCTGGGGGAAATAGAAATTATCAGGTACCTGATAGATCAGGGTGCGAGGTTAGACGATCATGATCTCGGCACGAAAAATAGTAATGGTACCGAACCTCTGATGCCCGTGGACTATGCACTTGGTATTGGCACTTTCCGTCCCAATAATACGGTTGTGTACAACCGGGAAGCCGCGGAATTTTTAGTAGGCTTAATGGAGGAAAGAGGCATTGAGCATACTACTTCTGAATGTACTTTGAGAGGGTTTACATGTACCCAGGCTGACATGGATTCTGGAAATGCAACTGCCGCGGATATTAAGCGTGCCAGAGACTATCAGACCGGACTCTAGACATCGATCCGTTAAGCGGGAGGATCGGGAGTGGAAGTAAAATACAGAACAAATAAAAAATCTCTTCGCTTCACCCACATGTAGCACTCTCCCGCACCAGGAGAGTGCGAGTTTTCTCCATTCACCCACTCGGGTTCGGCGGAGTTTTATATAGTACGGAGATTTATATATTAGATGGAACCGACTAGACTTTCGGTAACCATACTCTGGATTACCTCACGTTTGTCTCATCACCGCCACGGAGGATTTATGAGATCATTTATTGTATCTATCGTTGCGGTCGCGACGCTGTTCCTCAACCCAGGCTTGAATCTAACCGTGTTCGCGCAGGGACGCCTACAGGAAGAACTGTCTGCGCCTCCCGAAGACAATCGCCCACCGTTGTTTTTCCGGGAGAGCTGGAAGAACCCGCCCACCCAAGAGCCGCCGCTAACTCAGGAGGCCATGGAGAACGACAACCTGGAACTCAAGCTTTACGGTGGCTCCGAAATTGACGTGCGAATCGTGATCCACACGACGCCGAAGGACGATCCAAGCTATGTCTGGTCGGGCTCTTCTCCAGTCAACTGGGCCGTGGCCATCGCTGATCCTGGGAACTACGTTGATCTGAGCAGCCCGGTCGCGAAGATTCGGTGGCGTACGAAACCGGCGGCATTCAATCTGTTGCGCCCCATCCTTAAACTGGCCGACGGGTCCTATCTGGTCGGGGACTATACCGAAGGCTATACCGGTGACTGGCGCGTGACCGAGTTTTCGTTCGCGAGTGTCCGGTGGCGGAGCTTCGATCCGGTCAACTGCGTCACGACGCGCACAATCGCGGGCTGGATCGAAGACCCGGATCTCAGCCGGGTCGAGGAAGTCGGCTTTACTGATCTAACGCGCGGCAGTGGAGGGGGGGCCGGTGGAGGCAGCCGTGTGGACTGGATCGAGGTCTATGGCTTCCCAATTCCGAGGAGCTAGATTTGTGCCTCGAGCCATTTGAGTGTTAGATCGATTCCGGCAATAAGGACTCGCCATTCATTCCAGACATGGAAATGAAAGACAATTGAGTTATTAGTCTGCCAAGCTGGCCGAATGTAGTACAGCTGCCAAAGTTTCCGGGCAGGACAGGAAGGGGCTGTGGTCGGTATCCAACTGGACCATCTCTTTGCAGGCCTGCTGCTTCATCATGTGGCGCTGGTGAGAGATCGGGATGACCTTGTCGTCAAGGCAGCAGATATAGGTCTTTGCGACTTTTCCAAAGCATTCCTCTGTTAATGTGACTTTTCCAGCCAGTGGAAGGGCCGGTTGGGGAGGTAAGGTCAAAGGAACTGCTGCCAAATGCTCTGACTGTGCGCGGTTGTAGAACAGGGGGCGTATATCATCCGGTGAAATACCATAGAAGCGCTTGTCTTCGCTTATCTGCATGGCTGATTCGATAGGGGTTGCCTCCAGAGCGGCCTGATTTGCAGCTATCAGGTCGAACAGGCTCTGGCCGTTGCAGGGCAGATAGGCGCTGAGATAGATAAGCCGGTGTATTTTATCCGGCCGCATTTCAGCCACCTGGGATATAACCATACCACTCATGCTATGCCCAACTAGTATCACTTTATTCTCTATACTATCAATGAGATGGATTATATATCGAGAATATACTTTAAGATTTATTTTGGCAGGATTCTTGATATTTTGACCATGTCCGGGCAGATCCGGGGTCAGTACCTTATGTCCAAGGGATTCGAGCAAAGGCGCGAAATTTGCCCAACAGGCAGCATCGTGCCATGCACCATGAACCAGAACAAAAATAGGATCGTCCAGGGATCAGTCCTTGTCGTTCAGGTGGTGGTCCATATCTAACGCAGGTTGCTCTGTCCTGGGCCGACCGACCACCTTGGCGGAAACGCCTACAACGGTGGTATGAGCTTCGACATCGCTTATCACCACAGAGCCTGCACCTATCCAGGCACCTTCGCCGATGACCACATTACCGAGCACATTGGCACCGGCGCCTATCAGCACACCGGTTCGTATTTTCGGATGACGATCGCCTGAATCTTTGCCCGTACCTCCCAGAGTGACCCCCTGGAGGATGGAAATATTGTCATCCAGAACGCTGGTTTCACCGATAACGATTCCGGTGGCATGATCAAGCAGTATCCCCTTGCCAATCCTGGCGGCGGGATGAATGTCCACTCCAAAGACTTCTGC
>JABIQT010000893.1 GCA_018667995.1 Candidatus Latescibacterota bacterium | reverse complement strand
TCACCAGAGGATCGGCTGACCAGAGCGGGCCTATCTCCCATTTCCTCCGGCATGGTTTCCTCGATGACCACTTGCCCATTCAATCCCTCCACGCCTGTGATTTTCAGGTTCTCATTCGCATTCGTGGGCAGACGCTGACTGGTGGTCGATGAGACGTCCTTCCCCACGTTGACAGAACGGCTGCTACGGCCGATTACGGTTGCCGAAATAGGCCCTGTTTGAGATGTTTGTAGTTGTTGTTCACCCGCTGTACGTGCAGTAACTCCATCAAAATTGTCCATTCGCTGCATCAGATCCTCGCTCTGATTGCCGGAGAATCCTGCCGATGCCTCCTCAGATTTTACAGACAGTACTGAGAATTCACCGTCAATAGAACTCCGAAGATCTTCGATTACCGCCTGTCGACCGATCCGACCGGAAGATGAGCTACGGATTCTGTTGCGTCCCCCCGCTATCGGCTCCAAATGAGTAGAAGTGACTATATCTGAATTCGGAGATGCTGACGACTCCGGAATGGAAGTGCTCCTTGAGGGGGCAATTGGCTGCTTAGTTGAGCGAAACCAGTCGGGGATCGCCAACGTAGCGCTGCGTGTGTTCGGTGCCTCGGCAGGAGACGATCTTGGACTCAATTCCAGCAGGTAGGAAGGAATCGGTGGTGTGAGAAAGGGATCAAAGCTCGCAAAGGTGATCACGATTGCGAATAGTGCGAGATAGCCAACTGCCCCGAGCCCCCAGTAACGCAGGCCCAGATCACTGATCGCGCTCTTCCGCATTTCGAGGGGAAATGTAAATGTCTCGAGTGGTTTGGATGTGCCATGCCCGGTACCCATGTGTTGACTCCTTAGATAGTGGCAACGGCGCATTCCATTGCCTGAGTCAATCACAACTGCAATCGGTGTACCAATGTAGAATCTATAGAATTAAGTCTCTATATATTATAGATTTAGCATTAACAATATTCGTATTACTTACAAGGGAGTTGGATTCGCTCTTGTCACAATCGGCGTGATATAGGGCCAATACTGACCAATCGAAACGATTACATATCGAGGAGGTTCACTGGCTCCCCGGTTTTGCGGGCTTTTCGTATGGCGAGGTACAGGAGAGGGAGTAAGTCTGACGACACGATAGTCGGCCGGATTGATTCACGGCCTTCGCCGAAGGCACCAATCCATCGACAATGGGAACACTGGTCGGGACGTTTGATCGACTGCAATCGCTGCTTGGAGATGATACCAGAGGTATTATCTCGAGCCGAGTAATTCAAGAGTCCACCTGTCCCGAGAAGAGTATAATCCGATTCGTCATCCAAATATTCAGGAACCAACGTCAATTGTGCATTAGCCCTATTGGACATCTTCAGAGTAATATTGAGATGGTATCGAGTTCCTATCCTGGTTGCGATCACCACAGCCGATACGACATCAGCTGCGAGCAGCCTGCAGGCCTGATCAAGAGCCTGACACGCAGACCACCATGCGCCGGCCAATCCGGGCCCGACTCGTGAGAAATAGCGTAGATACACAGACTCCCCAAAGGCCGCGCGTTGGCTCTGGTGGACGATTCGTTCATAGACCGGCGAGTACGTCTGTGGAGACGAGATGGTAAGATTTGATGATGGTCCGGTGAGATAGTTAGCGACCGTAGATTGGGAGTGAATGGGGCCTGCGCACAGGACGGAGACGCCTTCAATTATTAAATCTTCGATTTGATTAGAGAGGGAAGGTATGGGTGAAAGGACAACGCATGCATCTGGACGCGTACTCTCTAGCAGGGAGGCAAAATCACTCCCCTGCTGGACCGATAGATCCTTTATGCTACCTCGTCTGGCCAGATACACGCCGACCACATTGTAAACATCGCAAAGTCTATGGATAACGGGACTATCGAACGTTGTACCGGCAAGCATGATTCTCTGCTGGTTCATGATGAAGCCCCTCGCACAAGTGGCAGACGTACCAATTCCCCCGTCACGATGGACTGATAGCCTGCCAACAGTATTTCCATATGCTTTCTTGCGTCATCTACGGTATAGCTAGGCGATATATCGCGATCAATCGCGGATATAAAATCATCCAGTCCTCTGGCAAGCGGATTAGGTGACACCGCCGACCTTTGACCCGGCGCGCGACTCGCCCATTGCATTGGGTCGTCCTCCGGGACGCTATAGTCAGCGCCGGTAATATCGGAGCGGATGAACTCGTCCAGTGCCGGTCTCGTCGCATCTATATGCGCGGTCCCGTGTGATCCAACCAGATATGCACTGCTTAGGCCGCCGGCATTGTGACTGGCAACGCCCGTTCTGCTGCCGCTTATGGTCGCTATGCTTCCGTTGATGTCGGTCATAGACAGGGTTCCAAAGTCCTCAGCCGCTCGGGCAGCATGCTCAGGGAAGAAATAGGCATCGCCCTGCCCCCAAACACACTTTACATCACTCAAGCACCGCTGGATGAGCGCGACGGCATAGGCTCCAACGGTGAGCAATTCTCTCTTCACATCCGAGAATTTCCAGGCGCCTGCAGGAAGGAAAGGGCGCTGAATGTCCGCCGCCCCAACGTGCACAGGCTTGCCTTTCGCGAACATCAGATCGGCATGGACTCCCATCAAGGTTCTGAGTCCTCCATGTCGTACTAAGGCTAGACTCCGTTCTACGAGCTCGCCGTAGGTGTATCCAGGCACGATGGTCTTTACGCCCGCCCGCAAAATCCCCTCAACAACTGTATCACATTCCTCTATGTTTGCACCAATGAATTTGTCTATCCAGAGGTGTTTCCCCGCTCCGGCGCACTTCAATATCAGCGTAGCGCGGCGTTCTATTTCGTGTCCAATGCTGACGACATCTACGTCTGATCTCTCGAGGGCAAGAGAAACATCCTCGATATACGGCACACCCAACTCCTGTGCCCAGGACTCGTTCCAATCCTTCAGATAGGGCTCAATATCGGGTTCATCCGCGACGGCCACAATTCTGGTCCTCGGATGGTCCAGAAACAATGGCACAAAACTGCGCTGATGGCTGTGTTTGCTGAAACTTAGCAAGAGCACACCGTACGATTTCTGATTCATGATGGGTCTCAAAGTATGAGTTAATTCGACTGACAGTGGCCGCTTAGAGAGTATATAATCCGCCAGTTGCGGGCGAATAGTTTTTTCGTGACTTGATAATTACAGTCGCATATGTTCCTATCAAACCGACACTTTTGAACAAACCTGTTGGAGAGCTGCCATGGCAGAACTCATTGCGGATGCCTCGAATTTCCTGTGGGGCCTGTGGGCTATAGGGATATTGATGGTTCTCGGACTCCTGATGACCATCAGCACGCGTGGGATACAATTTCGTCGTTTCGGCGTGGCTCTAAGGCTGGTCATGCAGGGAGCATTAGGACGTGACCGTGGGGAGAAAGACTCTGGTGATATCTCCCCCTTTCAAGCTCTGACAACGGCCATGGCAGCAACGCTTGGCAACGGTAATATCGCGGGCGTAGCAACGGCCATTGCAGTGGGAGGTCCTGGCGCAGCATTTTGGATGATTGTGATTGCCCCTTTGGGTATGGCTACTAAGTTCTCGGAGGCTGTGCTCGCTATCAAGTACCGCGAAAACAATGAAGATGGATCGATGCTGGGTGGCCCGATGATGTATCTGAGCCGAGGTGCAGGAATGCCTGCGCTTGGGGCAATGTTCGCAATCTGTACCTGCTTAGGCGGTATCGGCAGCGGGAATTTATCCCAAGCCAACTCCATAGCTCTGGTGATGTTTACGGAGTTTTCAATACCCGTCTGGTTCACCGGAGTAGTGCTCGCACTTGTGTTGGGAGTGGTCATCTTGGGCGGAATTCAACGCGTAGGCGCCTTTGCTGAACGTACCGTACCCGCCATGGTTGTCTTGTACACGCTCGGTGTGGCAGTCGTTCTCATTGCCAATTTGGAGATGCTTCCTGCGGCGATCCATCTCATCATTACGAGCGCATTTGATCCCCTGGCACCTGTGGGTGGATTCACGGGGGCCACAGTGGCCCGGACTGTTGAGTATGGCGTGCGTCGTGGCGTCATTTCCAGTGAAGCCGGTATTGGAAGCGCAGGAATCGCTCACGGGGCCGCCCAAACAACGGACCCAATGAGACAGGGCTTTATAGGGATGATAGGGGTTTTCATCGATACGGTGATTGTCTGCTCGCTCACGGCCACGACAGTGGTGGTTACCGGTGTCTGGGATAGTGGATTGATCAGTACGGCAATGGTCGCTTCAGCCTTCAATCAACACATACCCTATGGTGGCGCCGTGATTGCACTGTGCTCACTGCTATTCGGTTTTACAACAATGGTTACATGGGCTTATTACGGGGAACAGG
>JABIQT010000735.1 GCA_018667995.1 Candidatus Latescibacterota bacterium | reverse complement strand
GTTAGTCCCGGGACTATCTTGTCACATCTTATTGAAACAGTTCTAATCGTGGAGAATCCATGGATCTACCGTGGTACGAGACATACTTTGGCGAGGACTATCTCAGAGGCGACCGACATGAAGATACGAGTCTTGAGATCGATGGTCTGATGACGTTGCTTGGACCGGCTGACGGTCGATTGGTACTCGACCTTGGCTGCGGCTACGGTCGGCACGGATTGTCCTTAGTCCAGAATGGCTACCGCGTCGTGGGGCTGGATCTTTCACTGCCGTTGTTACGGCGCGCTTCAACTGGTGGACTCACATGTGTTCGCGCCGATATGCGCTCAGTACCATTTCTCGGGGGCTTCCACGGCGTTGTCAGTATGTTCAACGCTTTCGGGTATTTCGAGGATGAATCGGAGAATTTCGTCGCTTTGCAGGAGATCGAGGCGGTTTTGCAGCCCGGAGGCCGCTTGATTATGCAATTGGTCAACAGGGACTATCTGGTTCGCACCTTTGTGGAGGAGGAGATCCGACGCGAAGATGGACTGATGATTCTTGAGGAGCGTGAATTTGATGTCGTTAGCAGTAGAGTAATGACCACCACCACGGTTATAGACGGAGTGGATCAACGGGTGTATCACTCTTCTATACGGGTCTATAGTCTGAGCGAACTGGACATGCTGCTGTCGGCCTCCGGACTGCGCATCATAGAAGTCTACGGAGGACTCGATCAGCGCCTTTTTGATTGGAATACCAACCAGCTCGTAGTGGTTGCAGAGAAGCGGTGAATGGCCTGCCAATTAGCTTGACAATACAGTAGGTAAATGGTAGGATTCCGTGTGTCCCCGACATAGAAAACACCCCACTGTCAATTGGCCAATGACCTTCATGTGGCCGTGCATGAACGCATCCCCCACTGGGCGGTAGCATGTGCTTGCCGAATCATAGATTCCGTGTTCCATTGAGCAGTTTTCTGCTCGTGGTATTCGGATGCCTGATCGCCCAGAGCGGTTGCACGAGTATCCACACAATGCCGCTGGACGATGTGACTCCTTTTTATGATGAAATCACGAACAGAGCTGGTGCTGGACGAGCCACCATCAGGCTGCAGAACGGCGATGAACGTTTGGGAGTAAACGTCCGTGTTTCTGCCGATTCGGTCCGTTGGGTCGTTCCCGATATTTGGTCTCGCCAGTTTACAAGACCTCGGGCTGTCCACATATCCCAGGTCAAAGAGGTTGTCATTCGTAGCAAGATTAAAGGCGGCTTGATCGGCGGTGTCCTCGGCGCTCTCGGGGGATTTGCGTTCAGCACTATACCCCCGTCTACCCGCCCGCAGCGCGATGCCCGTAGGATCCTGCTCATCAGTCCGCTGTTCAGTGGTCTGGGTGCTATTGGAGGGGCGTGGGCAGGAGCTACCAGGGGCGAGACTGACGTGTACCTGTTTTCCGAGTATCTGGAGGGTACGGATCGCTTCCTTCTCGGCGAACTACTTGATGGATCAGGCCCAGGCATTTCTGAACTTATCGAGCAGATGCGAGTTGCCATACGAGGAATAGATGGTGACGGTATAAATGAGGAAATTACCCAGTCGAATATTGTCTACCTGCACGATGAAACGCAGTTCTGCTATCTGGTTGTTGACGATAGTGTGGTTCGCGTGTATCTGTCTATGAAACCGGGAGAAATGGAGGATCCCATGGGGCTTGTTCGGCCATGGTCCACCAGTGATAGCTGGTTTACGATCATCCCGGGAGGCGACCTGGATTACGCCATGTTTCTTGTCAACCAGGCGTACCGGAGTTTGAACCCTTGAATCAACGAGAAATGCCACGCCACCATCTGCAATCCAGATGAAGAATGGTGTGATAGGTGTAGGAGTATTCCGATTTGGATTCCGACTGTCGCACTTGAAGGGACACGCGGAAAGCCCCGATGCCAAAATCCTTGCGGTTTGTGGGGTACGGAATCGTCCGCGAGACGATTGGCAGATGAATCTGGCGTACGTGTCTGGGAAACGGACTACGGCAGTCTGATGGATTCGCCTGAATTGGAGGCGGTCAGTATCTACACCTCCGTCCATAGGCGTCACGAAATGGCATCCGCAGCTATTTCAGCAGGTAACATGTGCTATGTGAGAAGCCGCTATCCATGGTCGCTTCAGATAGCAGGAGAACCTGGGTAACTGTTGCCAGGGAGTGGGCATAGACCAAAATCCGCTGGCATGAGGCCAGTCGGGTTCATAAGACTATAGAGGAGTACATACATGATCACGCCATTCCGCCTTGCCTTTGTTATCTTGCTGGCTGCCTTCGGGCTTAGTCTCGGCCCGCCTGCCGACGCTGCTGAACCGTCAGATCCAAAGGCCATAGCCATTGCGGATCAGGTTATGGAAGCTATGGGCGGCAGGGAAGCCTGGGATAATACCCGATACATTCGATTCACCTTTTTTGGTTTCAGGACCCATCACTGGGACAAGTGGACCGGTAGATATCGTGTCGAGTGGAAGGACCGCAAAAGCGGGGATGCCCATGTGGTTCTGATGAACCTGAACACACAAGAGGGTGACGCCTTTGTAAACGGGGAGAAAGTTTCTGGAGATGCTCTTGCCGATCAATTACGTCGGGCCACCGGCGCATGGATTAATGACACTTACTGGCTGCTGATGCCCTATAAGCTTCAGGATCCCGGGGTCTCGCTGACGTACGCGGGCGAAGAAGTGATGGACGGCGCAACCTATGACAAGCTGCACCTCAGCTTCGAACAGGTAGGGCGCACGCCCGGTGACGAGTATTGGGCATTTATCAATCGTGAAACACATCTCATGGATCAATGGCAATTTCTACTGCAACCGCGTGGTGAGGAAGGCAAACGTGGCGAAGGCGTTTACAAATGGAATGCCTGGCAGAAGTATGGCAACATCATGATTTCATCGGAACGTCAAGGCCCGGATGGTCAGGCTCGTGAACTCCAGAATATTGCAGTTTTCGATATGCTAAGCGACGACGTATTTTCGTCGCCCGAGCCCATTGCGGAGCCATAGACAAGTCTGATCGTGAAAAGAGTCCTTCCTTTCACGCCACGTGTTCCTGTTCAACCACATTGGGCATATAGTCATTTGGGGCCGCATTTTATGAGTCAAATCACCGCTACTCCTGTTCATCTTGCGGTCGATCACCCAGAACCGGGAAGATTGACCGTGTTCTGGGACGATGGCCAGGAATGCATCTACAGCCTGGCAGACCTGCGAAAAGATTGCCCATGTGCGACCTGTCGTGATCTCCGGCGTGAACTTGCCCAGAGCGATGAGTTGTCGCTCATGACCAATACTTCGCTCGATCCAAGCATAGAGGTCTCGGGATTAGAGACCGTAGGCCGTTACGCCATACAGTTCACCTGGGCGGATGGCCACAACACTGGGATTTATACGTACGAATTTCTCCGGGAGCATTGTACTCCCGGCTAATCGTTCCAGAACGGATGTCGTGCTATTGGGGCTGCCGATAGTGTCTGACACCAGGAAGGGGTCTGTTTCGTGCAACAGGAACGAACAATTAAGTTGAAGGTGGGTCTATTGGGGGTCACGCATCCTCACGCCCGTGCGCATCTCCGCACCCTTGAATTGCTTGATGAAGTGGAATCGATTGCTGTCTGGGATGAAGGAGAGATCGTTGTAGATCTCCTTAAGAAAGAAAAACGGGAAAAGCTGGAGACTACGCGAGGTACCCTCGAGCAACTCCTCCTTCGGCCTGACATACCTATAGTGTATTGTTTGGCCGCAAACAACCGTAATGCGGACCTGATTATCCGGGCAGCTGGTGCCGGCAAGCACATCATTACGGAAAAACCGGTCGCGGCTAATTCCCGAGAGATTGGCCGGGTCGTGAGCGCCGTGCGCCATGCTGGTGTACATCTCGGTGTCTGTTACACGTGGAGATTCAATCCTGTGGCGCGAGACATTCGTGCTATGGTACAGAATGGCGTGTTAGGGAAATTGATGAGTATTGAAGCACGCATGGTGACGTCGCAAGTTCACTTTCGCGATCCCTCCCACTGGCTCTTCAAGAAGAACGTTGCCGGAGGCGGCATACTTTCATGGCTTGGCTGTCACTGGATCGATCTGATTCGTTACATTACGAATGATGAAGTCGAGACGGTATCGGCAATGATTGATACCCTCAATGGCGCGGCTATCGACGTGGAAGATACGGCCGCAATGGTAATGCAGATGAAAAGCGGTGCACTTGCGACGCTTCACGCCGGATATCTCCTACCCCAGAGCGAATCGGGCTACACGAGCGCCTCCTACGATACCTACCTTTCGTTTCGTGGATTGAAGGGCAACATATCATGGTATCCCACCGATCCCGAAAGGGGAGTTATTGTAGAAAGTGTGGCTCCAGGATGGCACAGTGCACCAAGACGAGAGTTGAATTACACCATGGCGGAGACTGAAGCATATGGTGGGCAGTATGGCGAGGATTTTGTCAGACAGTTCATATATTCCGCCATGCGAAAAGATCCTGCCCCTCCGAGTGGAGAAAATGCCTTCAGAGTGATGCAGATTATAGAAGCTGCCTATAAATCAAGCGGAACGGGACGATCGGTTAAGGTCGTCGATTAGGATACCATTAAATAAGGAGAGTACATCGTGCAGGTTGAAGAAAGACTGGAGGATCTGGGAGTAGATCTTGAGACGCCAGGTGAGGATACCGGGAAATTCGCACCCGCGGTAAGATCGGGAAATCTTGTTTTTACCTCTGCCTATTCGTCTGATGAGACGGGCAAACTCGGTGCGGATGTTCCAGCCACCCAGGGATACCACGAAGTCCGAGAAGCCGCGGCCAGGTGCCTCGGGGCCGTTCGCTCTGTAATAGGCGATCTGGATAAAGTCTCGCAAATTGTGAAGATACAGGTCTTTCTGAACTGTACTGCCGAGTTCACCGATCAGGTGCAAGTTCTCCATGGCGCGACAGAGTTGATCGTTGACGCCTTTGGCGAACAGGTGGGTAGACACGCACGATCTTCAGCGGGCGTCCTGCAGTTGCACGATAATGCAACAGTCGCTGTCGATATGATTGTAGAAGTCACCGATTAGATCGGCATTCATCCCATGTCTCGATTCGCTGATAAAGTTATTATAGTAACCGGTGCCTCGGCTGGTATCGGACGGGCAACGGCTCTGGCCTTTGCTGCCGAAGGAGCGACGATTGCCATCGCTGCTCGGTCAGAGGATCGCCTCACGTCGTTGGCGGACGAGATCAAGGCGGCCGGCGGTAGTGCTCTGGTGGTGGTCGCCGACGTGGCCGATCGTGACCAAGTATCACGAATGGTGGAGACGGTGGTAGCCGCCCTGGGGCGCGTAGACATTCTGGTGAACAATGCCGGTATTGGCCTTATGGGCGCAGTAATGGAAACTTCGCCAGATGATTTGAAGCGCGTCGTGGACGTGAATGTCTACGGTCTCATCTGGTGCACGCAGGCTGTGCTGCCCCATATGATTGCCAGAAAGTCAGGGCAGATCATCAACGTCTCCTCTGTCGTAGGAAAACGAGCCATGCCCTATATGGCCGGTTACTGCCTCTCGAAGTTCGCTGTACAGGCCTTCTCAGAATCTCTCCGAATCGAAGTAAAACCGCACAACATCGATGTGATCGTGATTTGCCCGACGCGTACGGCCACGGACTTTGGCGATACTCCGTTGATGCAGCAATCGCAAAGGCGTCTGGATCTGAACGGGATGTCGTCTGAGTCTGTTGCTCGGATCATACTTAAGGCGTCGCGTAAGCGTAAGCGAGAGGTCGTTATCTCTATGGGGGCTAGATTCCTGACTTTCTGCAATGGGCTGGCGCCTGGTCTCGTCGATCGAGGCATTGCGTTTGTGTGGGATCGACTGGCAAAGCCTGAGAAATAATGGACTCGAAACATATGCACGTCTCGTCTGGTTCTGACTTTGTTCCAATGATCAATACCACACTGAGGAGCGGACATGGCGTACATACACCTGCCCAAGGACTGGGAAATCCCAGCATCCCAAGTCACCGATGAAAGCATATATGAAGACAGGCGTAGATTTCTGAAGCAGTTGGGACTGGGAACAATCGGCGGGTTGGGATTCCTGGGCCTCTTTGGACGAGATTCTGTAGCGATGGCTGGCATAAATCCTGACCAATCCTCGCCGTATCCGGCACCGCTCAACCCCGATTTCAGCACACTAGACAGGCCGGTGACTCCGTCGATCATTACGTCCAAATATAACAACTTCTATGAGTTCACTCTGAACAAGGATGTCTGGAAATATATAGATCGATTTCGTACGAAGCCCTGGCAGATAGAAGTCGTGGGCGCCGTAGAGAATCCGGGCGTGTTTGACATCGATGAACTGGTAAAGACGATGCCTCTCGAGGAGCGATTTTACCGTTTCCGCTGCGTAGAGGCGTGGGCTATGGCGGTGCCGTGGACGGGCTTCAGGATGAAAGCTCTTCTGGATCAGGTCAAACCGAAATCGTCCGCTACTCATGTGCGTATGCTTACATTTCTGCGTCCGGACGAGGCACCCGTTCAGCAGAAGGACTGGTTCCCCTGGCCTTACTTCGAAGCGTTATCCATGGCAGAGGCAAGAAATGAGCTAACGCTTCTGGCTACGGGTATATATGGCAAGGAGTTGCCGCCGCAGCACGGCGCACCCATCCGCTTGGTTACGCCCTGGAAATACGGGTATAAGGGGATTAAGTCAATCGTGAAGATAGAGGTGACCACAAGCAAGCCCAGGACGTTCTGGAACGATGTGGCACCACGAGAATACAGTTTCGATGGGAACGTGAATCCCTATGTGGCCCATCCCCGCTGGTCTCAGGCGAGAGAGCGAATGATCGATACCGGCGAATTTCGCGACACACAGTTATATAATGGCTATTCGCCCTATGTATCCCACATGTACCAGTAGATCTCTCCAGACCTGAATTTCATTAACATCATTGTTCCCAGCCTTTTTTGACAGATCAGTTCTGCCTACTCCGATAAATTCCCTCTATGTGTAGCTGTTTGAGTGAATGTCGTCGCCCTTCGCGTCTATTTCAGGGGCATGCGCCTAGACAAGATGGACACCGATATGCCCCCCATCGGAGAGATGGTGTGCTCGGAGGCGGCGGTGATACTACCATGACCATCCCGCCAATGTCGGTATCCGAGGTTGTTTCGGAAGACAATCTCGGCACGAATGCGATCAGTAATCAGGTTAGTTTCGTCGCACCCAAGCACCATGTGGTTCTTGATATGCTGGGTGGTGTGCCGAGGCAAGGGTATCTAAAACATTCTTTGTTGAGAGGATTTGCTATTGCAGGGCATCGAACCAATCGTTCTGGTTGTCGCATTCGTGGTCAGATAGTAAGCGCGTCGATTTCCGTTGTTCGTAATCCTCCCACGTCAGCACTTCTGAGGCCTGACATCTCATACACCACTGGATAATAACCGGTTCTCCGCTGTGACACGCTTTCACGGCAACCCAGAACTCAAGGTTATGATTGCACTGCGTTCGCTTGTAGGCCTGCTCGAAGATGACATGATGAACGCCCTCATCGGCAGAGATAGTCTTGGAGAAAGGTCCGCTCTCGCGTTGCTTAGACATCAGTCATCCTGGAATGAGATTCCGTCGCCATAGGTAGTGAGGAATCATACAATTACCACCTGGCCACTTTGGTGTCAAGTTGTATTGTCTGCCTATTGCGGATGGTGTTACGCGGCTGCCGCCAAGTAGAGCGATTGGGATAGGATTTCAACTGTCGAGACCAGCGTCTTAATGACAACCGTGCGCCCAGTACCGACATTGCTACTTGTCGTGGGGATTCTGAAAGGAGATTGGGAGCAGTAAACGCAGCGTGCAGTGATGGTTCGCACCCAGGAATGTCAGGCCATCGCATCCGCGCAGCGCGAGCTGATAGAAGAGAAAGGCGGAGTGTCTCGGTTCGCCCGCGAGTTGGAATCTAAGGTGCGGCGGAAGCGCTTGGAATCCCGGAAGATACTGTCAAGTCTCACGGGAAATCAACAAATACGAAAATGCTGGATAGCAAGAATGTGGTGCGATCCATGGCAATGATAGGCGCATTCGTGAATCTTGAATTAGCGTATGCGTATACGCCTGCCTAGTGTATTTATAGGTCTATTTGTACTCCTCCATAACCGGTGGCCGATCGGAGCCGACTCTGAGGATTTCACTGATTGGGAGTCCTAAAGAGTATATGGACCGTTCACATACCTGGAGCCACACGGCGACGGTACGCTCTACCGTAAAGCAGTCCGGTTTCTTTTCCTCTTGACCCATCTGGTTGTTGCCTCTACTGTATCCGTCATTTGAAGCTCCGATTGCAACGAGAAGTCTATAGAAGAAATGCCATTGTTAAGGCTTGCCTGGAGGCCATATGATCCACCGTCATGAACCTAAACACTATCACACCACGCTGGGCTCCCATGAGCCGGTCCTTAGATTGGCTGACGGAGATACATTAGTCACGACCACGGTCGATGCACGCGGACAGGATCATACAGGCCAAACAGTTACTGAACGGGGCAATCCGCAAACCGGCCCTTTCTACATTGAAGGGGCAGAACCAGGCGACACGCTGGCTGTACATCTTGATAGTCTGGTACCCAATCGACCGACCGGCTTCACCAGGCCTTTGGTTGCCGCAAATGTCCTGGATCCAGCATATGTAGCCGATCTCGCACGCGAATTGCCGGAGCCTGATTCGGACTGTTACTGGCAGATGAACTACGATGACAGAACGGTAACCTTGATCAGTCCAGACAACACGAAACTGGGTAGGATTACGCTCCCGATGTCGCCCATGTTGGGATGTTTCGG
>JABIQT010000890.1 GCA_018667995.1 Candidatus Latescibacterota bacterium | reverse complement strand
TAGTCGCACCGGCTCGGACACCGCAGCTACCGTCCATCAGGACATTTCGTTTTGTGCCGTGTGTCATTCCCGAACAGAGAGTCTGCAGTAGGGCCGTCTCGGCCGAGCAGGCAGGTATGTCTTCTTCGATAAAGGCTGCCCGTCCCTTTTCGACGAACATGATACCCTTCATAGACTCTCCACGCATGAAAATCAGGTACAGCCGAACTTAGGCTCTTAGCATGAAAAGTCAAGCCGAAAGGCGGCCACCAGTCGAGCGTGAGAATGCTGAAAAACGCCGGCCCAATGGGTTCTATGTGATTAAGGCGAGCGAAGATGCTGGCAGGTATGATCAGGCAGCTGTGCCAAGAATCGGGTCGGTATACTGCGGTTCTGGGGTGGGTGTTATTCGAATCGAGCAGCCAGCGCATCCGCCAGTGCGTTAATGGTAGCTTCTGCTGGTACTACGTCTACCACGAGGCCCGATTCCTGCGCAGTTTTAGCGGTGACCGGCCCGATACATGCCACGGTCATACCTGCAAGACAGCTGGCAGGTAAGTCTTCGACAGCGCGCATGAAAGAAGTAACGGCCGAAGAACTGGTAAACGTGATAGCCTGTAGTGCCTGGCGTTGCAGGAGCTCAAGTGTTTCTGTCGGTAGGGATCCGGTCAAAACGGTTCTGTAGACTGTGGCTGTAGTGACCGACGCGCCGAGTTGAGCGAGCCGGTCAGGTACCTTCGCGCCGGCGAGCTCACCACAGAGGACAAGCATTCTCGATCCAGCCAGATCGTGTTTACCAGCCAGACCCGCAACTAGAGAATCCGCATCATACTTCTCGGGATGGAACGCCACGGCATGTCCGAGCTCTTCAACTCGCGTGACGGTGGCCTTTCCTACCGCTGCGATACGGGTTTTCTTAGGCACCTCGCTGGCTTGTTCTGAAAGTCTTTTAAAGGCGAATTCGACAGCATTCCCACTGGTGAAAACGATCCAGTCGAAGTTCTCGAGCGTAGCCAGAGCCAGGTCGAGCGGCTGCCAGTCGTTCGGAGGTTCGATGCGAATCAGGGGGGATTCAATGACTTCGGCACCAAATGACCGGAGTTTTGATGAGAGGCTTTCTGATTGGTTCGAGCTGCGGGTCACCAGGACGCTGAGTCCTGATAGGGGGAGGTTGGTCATGTGGCCAGTGTTTCCAGTAACCGAAGCCTGGTTCAGGAGTCGGATTCGTCAGGGCGTCAGCCAGCCTTGTCCACCAGGACCGCGATCTTCTCTGCGAGAGATATTCCAAGTCGCTCGGCTTCATCCGGTGGTCCATGGAGCTGGTTTCGAACGATCCATTTGCCATCAACATCTGCCACGAGGCCGTCCACAACCAGTTCGTCCCCAATCAAACGAGCCCAACCGCCGATGGGCGTCTGACATCCACCGCCCAGTGCTTTGAGGAAAGCACGTTCGGCTGTCACCGCCAGCTCTGTGCGTTCGTGGTTCATGGTTGCCGCTATAGATCGTGCTCGGCCGTCAGTCTTTGTCTCTAGAGATAGAGCCCCCTGGCCAACGGCGGGGAGAACCAGGTCGCAGGGCAATCGTTCCGTTATACGATCACTCCAGCCCAACCGATCCAGCCCAGCGGTCGCTAAAATGATAGCGTCCAAATCTGTCTCAAGCAGTTTCTTGAGTCTCGTATCGAGGTTTCCGCGGAGATCGACCATGGTAAGGTCCGGCCGCTGGCCCAGCAATTGTCCTCGGCGCCGAAGGCTGCTGGTGCCTATGCGTGCTCCTCGAGGAAGGTCTGAGAAATGGAGACCGTCGGCTGAGATCAAAGCATCACGAGCGTCTGCGCGTTCTGGAATTGCAGACAGTGCCAGGCCGTCCGGTATGGCCGTAGGCATGTCCTTCAGGCTGTGCACGGCTATATCTATCTCATCTGACAGTAATGCACGTTCCAACTCTTTCACGAAAACGCCCTCGCCACCGAAGGAGGAGAGCGGCGCATCAGTAATGCGATCTCCTTTGGTGGTGAGAATCCGAATCTCTATCTGCATGTCCGGATTGTCAGACCGAATCTGATCGGCCACCATATCAGTCTGTGTCCGTGCTAACTGGCTGCCGCGTGTCCCGATGATAAGGGGATTCATGTGGTAGTATAGTCCTGGGAGAGGCGGGGATCGGTATCAATCGCCTTCATTTTTATTCTCGTCAAGTCCAAAAAGATGCCGAATGCTGCTGAGGTGTTGGATATCTTCTCCAGGCTGGGAAACGTCCTTTAGCCGGACTGTGGGCGTGTGCAGGAGTTTGTTGATGATAAGGCGGCTCATCTGCTCTACGGTCTGTCGGTCACCGTCGGACAAGTGTTCCAGACGTGCCAGCGTCTTTTGCAGTTCCTCCGACCGAATCTCGTCGGCCTGTCTGCGCAATTCTTTAATGGTAGGCGTCACGGCCAGTCCCTGGTACCATCCCAGAAAACGCATTACCTCGCCTTCGACGATTTGCTCCGCCTCCTGTGCTTCTTTCTTGCGCCTGTCGGTATTTTCGTCGGCTACTGTCTGTAGGTCGTCGATGTCATAGAGAAAGACGTTGTATACGCTTCGAACGTGGGGATCAATGTCTCTCGGAACGGCAATATCTATCAGAAATATGGGCTTGTTCCTTCTGGCGCGCATAATCTCCGCCAGGTCCTCCCTGCGCAGTATATGGTGATCTGCGCCTGTGGAGCTGATGACTATGTCCGTATCCTTCATCATCTGCAGACCTTCGTCAATATGTACCCCGGCTCCGTTGAAGCGGTTCGCCACCTCAACGGCCCGCTCCACAGTCCTGTTGGCGACGACTATAGACCGTATCCCATGGTCGGCCAGATAGCGAGCTGTCAATTCACCCGTTTCCCCGGCCCCGATGAGCATGGCCGTGTGCTGACTCAAGTCTTTGAAGATTTTCTTGGCCAGCTCCACCGCTACAGAACTTACGGAGACCGCCCCTACACCAATTTCAGTCTGCTCTCTGACTTTCTTCCCCACGACCAGGGCTCGCTCGAATAGCCGGTTCAACACCACACCAGTCGTCTGCTCATCCAGTGACTTCAGGTAGGCATTCTTGACCTGCCCGAGGATCTGTTGTTCACCCATGACCATAGAATCAAGGCTGGACACCACGCGAAATAGATGTCGAATTGCAGCTTCGTCCGACTTGCGATAAAGATAGGGAGTCAATACACCGCGTGAGAGTCCGTGGATCTCGTGAAACAGGTGCTCGACAGGAAGGGCATCTGGCGCGTCACCTTCTGTGGTGGCGTACACTTCACTTCGATTGCATGTGGAGAGAACCACGCCCTCCAATAGCTTGCTACCGGATGCTTTCAGGAGAGATAAAGCTCGGTCTTGCACACTCTCAGTGAGGGCTACCTGATCACGGATATCGATCGGGGCTGTATGGTGACTAAGACCAATGAGGTTTAGATGCATGAGGAGTCAGTGGATTTTTCAGAATACGTGAACATCGGTCCAGAGTCGCGCACCAATGTAGGCGAATAAAACAGATATGAACCCCGCCGTGGCGAGATAAGCTGTGCGTTGGCCTTGCCACCCCAAAGTATAACGAGCCGTGAGCTGGAAGGCGTAGATAACCCAAGTCAATATTACGCAGACTATTTTGGGATCCTGCAGCCAAAGGAATGTCGGCCAGGCTTGCAGTGCCCAGAAAAGCCCTGTGGCCATGCCTAAGGTTAGAAAGAGCCATCCGATCGTAGTTGCTTTCAGGTTCATGTCATCCAGCATATCCAGGGCAGGGAGACGGGAGAAGACCACGCCAAAGCGTCGTGCCTTCAGATAGTAGGTCTGCATCATGTACAGAATGCCAGTTATAAAAGAAAAGAAGAATGCGGCGTATGCCACGAAGCTTGCTGTCACGTGAATGCTAAACCAGGAGCTCTGCAATAGGGGGGGTAATGGACTTCCGGGGTGAATGAGCATGGATGCCGCGATCTGGGCCGTTAGAATCAGGGGCACCACGAATGCGCCGAGAGACTTGTCCCTGAATTTCAGTTCGAGACTCAGGTATACTATGGCAATGAGCCAAGTGAAGAAACTGATCGATTCATAGAGCCCAACAAACGGCAGATGCCCCGACTGGATGCCGATGGATATGAGTAAAACACTATGGCAGATTAATGAAATCAGGAGCAGGCCGGTGGCATAGCGGCCTATGCGGAACTGTCTGGTTGGAAAATGGCGGATATAGGAAACAGCGCTTCCGAGATATCCAACCATTATGAGTCCGTGTAACAGCGAAGCCGTCATTAAACACGCCTTGTAAGAATCATGCTGAACTTACCGCCACCAGGGGCCAAAGATAGGCTGGTAACTCCCTACGGTCAAGCGGATTCTGGCCACCGGTAGGGGTAGGTGAGCCAGGTGATTCTCAATATAGCTTGACGTTCTTTGGGAGCTGCTTATTCTGATTGTTTGAGACTACGGTAGCCCTGTCTGATGGCGTTCAGCCACGCTGCGAAGGAGCTTTCTGATGACATCGAATGAGGAAGTACTACAAGAATCCGATCTGCCAGACACCATGGCAGCACTGCCCTTGATCAGCGCCGTTGTATTTCCGCTGGGTACTACGACGGTTCAGATCAGACTAGAAAAGAATCTAAACCTGGTAAACTCACTATCAACAGATGAACCTGTTCTGGTGATGTTTCGCCTTGACGTGGAGGAAGAGATAGAGGCCGATAACCTGATGGGCATTGGTGTAGCTGCTCGGATGGTATCGAAGCTGAATCTTCCTAACGATGTGGTTCAGGTTGTGTTACAGGGCATACGGAGGGTTCGTTGTGATGAGATGATCCAGGAAGAACCGCACTTCAAGGCGAGTGTTAGCTGGGCGGATGAGAATCCCGGCAAGGCAGGTGAGGTGAATCAATTGGTTATCCGTGCTCTGGATGTTTTCTCCAAACTCATGGATACCAATGAGTACTTCCAGGAAGAGGAGCTGGCGATTCTGTCGATGAACACAGAGAATCCCGGCTTCTTTGCAGATCTACTTTGCTCCTATCTGAATCTCTCCTACGACGAACGAAAGATCGCGATCTTCACCCTTGACATTCCAGATAGACTAAGGTTAGCCATTGCCTTTACCGAGGCGACCATCACGCGAACTATGGTCAGTCAGGAAACGGCCGAGAAAACAGAGATCGAAATCGACAAGGGGCAGCGCGAGTTTTATCTCAGGCAGCAGATGCAGGCCATACGTCAGATGCTTGGCGAGGAGGATGGTCACGAGGTAGACGTCAAAGAGCTGGAGAGCAAACTCGCCGAGGCCGGAGTGCAAGGGGCGGTTTTTGACGCCGTAGAGACCCAGATCAAACGACTGAAGCAGATCACGCCGCTCTCCCAGGAATACCAGGTAATGCGCAGCTACATCGATCATATTCTGGATGTCCCGTGGTCCCGGGAAGCGCCGGGCGATGTGGACATTCAGACAGTGCGTGAGGCTCTGGACAGGGATCATTATGGCATCGATGACGTCAAGGAACGAATCATAGAATACATGGCTGTCACGCAGCTGACGGGTAGCATGACGGGACCAATTCTCTGTTTTGTGGGACCGCCGGGTACTGGAAAGACCTCCCTGGGCCATTCTATCGCCAAGGCCATAGGGCGTCCCTTCGTTCGCATGTCGGTAGGCGGGGTGCGTGACGAAGCTGAGATACGCGGTCACCGCCGTACCTACGTTGCGTCTATGCCCGGTAAGATAATCCAGTCTCTTCAACGGGCCGGGGTCAAGAATCCCGTGTTCATGATCGATGAAATTGACAAGATGGGATCCAATTCCGCGACGGGAGACCTGTCATCAGCCATGTTGGAGGTGCTCGATCCTGAGCAGAATTCGGCGTTCGTCGACCACTACCTTGACTTGCCCATCGATCTCTCTCGCGTGGTCTTCATAGCCACTGCCAATTCCCTCTATGATATACCGGAACCGTTGAGAGATCGGATGGAGGTCATACCAATTCCTGGATACACTGAGGACGAGAAGCTGGAAATAGCACATCGATATCTGGTACCAAAGCAGTCGAAGCAGCATGGACTGGGTGCTGAGGGGCTGGGGCTGACAGACGATGCCATTAGCCGCGTAATCAGTGAATACACCAGGGAGCCAGGGCTGCGCAATTTCGACCGCCAAATCGAGCGCATCGCCAGGAAATTGGCGGTGAAACGGTCCGTGGGCGGTGACATGCCGGAGCAGATTGCAGGAAGAGACGTACCCGAATATCTCGGCCCCCCGATCTATTTAAGCACGACCGAAGACCGTGCACCTGAGGTAGGCATTGCCACGGGACTGGGCGTGAGCAGTGCCGGTGGGCAGATCAT
>JABIQT010000485.1 GCA_018667995.1 Candidatus Latescibacterota bacterium | reverse complement strand
TCATGCACAGCAGCTACCCCCAGCAACCATTCTTCATCAGGGGGATTGAACTGTCTGTGGTGGGGATCATGTTCGGCTACGTCTTTCTGCGTTTTGGGATCGTGAGCGTCTTGATTGCCCATTATGCATTTGACGCTCTACTCATGAGTCTTTTCCTCTTCCAGTCTGCCAATTTGCATTTTCAAATCGCAGGAGCACTTGTCGTAGGCATCATGCTGATCCCGCTCATTCCTTCTCTCAACGCACTCCTCAGGAAGCGGCTTATCTACATTGCAGACAGTAGCAACGCCGCCATCACGGCACAACTTGATGCCGTCGAGACCGGCGCAGATGACTCGCCAAGTCTGCCAGCTCAAATTATAGCCGCAGCGCCTGCACCCCCACTTGGAAAACGGCCTATCGCCCTCTTTGCGGTGTGCACGGTGTGTGCAGCCGTTCTATGGGCCATACTTCCCGTTACCCGGTTTCTTGATTTCGTGGAGGTGAAGACCGACAGGATTCAGGCAATAGAAGCTTCAGATGAATTCCTTACGCAACGCGGTGTTGACCTCCAACTGTTCCGCCGGGTCGCCACTTACTCACAGACGAGACAGCTGCCCTACATAAGGGAGACCAGCGACATCGCTGGTCTGAACGAGCTGTACCGCACACGTCTGGTTCCAGTGGGATGGAGGGTCAGGTACTTTGTGCCGCTCGAAAAAGAAGAGTATCGCGTCACTATTGGTGTCTCAGGAGACGTACTTCGATTGGATCACCTGATAGATGAGAACGCGCCAGGGGATTCGCTTTCGGAGCAGGAGGCCGTGCAATTGGCCGCTTCGGCGATTCAAGAGGCGGGATATGATCTTTCGAACTATGGACTGATTGAATCTCGACTTGAAAAGAGGCCCGCGCGCACGGACCACAACTTCGTCTGGGAAGATAGTCTTGCAACCATTGGCGATGGTTCCTTCCGCATCAGCGCCACCGTTCAAGGCGGCGAGGCAATTCGTGTGCGATCCTATTTTAAGACGCCCGAGGCATGGAGTCGGGCTCGCAATGAATCCACCATCTATGATACTGTTCTCAGTATACTCAGCGTTTCGATGTTTGGCGTGCTCATCGTCCTTGCTATGCGTGTCTATATGCAATTGATCCGGGGACGTGAGGTCAATTGGCAGCTGGGCATACTGGCAGGAATCGCCGTATCGCTGCTGGGTCTATTATCTCAAGCCAACGGATTTCCCAGCATATATGCATCATACGGGACTACCATGAGCATGGAGGCATTCCTGACGAGCTACTTCAATAGTCTATATGGTTATGCTATTATGATGATGCTGGGAAGCGTCGTGCTATTCAGCTTTGCTGAGTCGTTCTACCGTCAGTCTTTTCCAGGAAGCCCGGATATCAAGAGCTGGTTCGCTGGGGTGTGGCGCTGTCGATCAGAAACCCAACGGTCCGTCTGGTGCGAGGCACTGGTACTGTCTTACGGAGCATGCCTGCTTGTACCCGGACTCCTACACATCCTGGCCTTTGGCGAGCAGTCCATAGAACTGGCCACGGGACGCATTAGCGCAACGTTGCCGCACACAGGCGCCTATCTGCCGGAAGCGGAGGCGCTGATTGGCGCCCTTTCGGATAGCCTGTTATACGGCGGGCTATTGTTGGCGGCAGCCCTGGTGGCCCGGCACTACTTCTCGAGAGCCTTGCATCTTGCCACATTTGCTACGGGATTGGTGATACTTACAGTGGCTGGCGGATCTGATTCTTGGACTATCTTTCTGGCGCAATCACTCCGACTATTGATGCTGTGTTTCGTCGTCTATCTGCTGATCCGATTTGTCTGGCGGAGGAACCTTCTGGCTTATATTATGACGATCTTTCTATTGTCATTGACTGCCGACGCCCGGGCCTTGATGGGTGACGCGTCTGGTGTCTACTTTGATGACGGCCTCAGGACACTCATGCTCGCAGCTATGCCACTCGGAGTATGGTTCCTGCTGAGAATCAATCGAAGGTAATACGGTAATAACGATTTCAGTGCCCTCACAATCCTGATCGGCCATGCAAACCTGAAACCGGATTCGTGCTTCTGCTATCTGCACCCTACGGTCCATTTCTTTCGCCATTGAATTGTCCCGGTGATGGAGATCCTCTATATGACCCGAATGCAACATAGTCGCATTTTCTGGACGGCCACTATCGTCCTCTGTCTGCTGCATGTGGATTTCTTCAATCATGGGGTCGGCAGCGTTCTTCTCTTCGGCTGGCTGCCCTTTGACCTGGCCTACCATATAGTCTGGATGGTTTTTGCCGCTATCCTGGTTTTCTATTTCACGCATAGTGTCTGGCGGTCCGCTGATGAGCACTGAAGCCATAGTGTTTACCGTCGTCGGCGCATACTTTGTGATCGTTCTGGCCATCGGCGCCGCGGCATACAGGAAGACCTCCGACACGGCCGAAGATTACTTCCTTGGCGGGCGGGTAGCGCGTTCGGTCGTGCTCTTCATGTCCCTCTTTGGAACCAATATCACTCCGTTTCTGATCATGGGTATCTCAGGTCTGGCCTATCACGCCGGCATCGGTGTCTTCGGTTACAATGCCGTACTGCCCGCACTACTCATTCCTTTAGTTTACTACGCCATCGGGTACCCGGCTTGGATTGCATCAAGGGCAACGGGAGCAGTCACGCCGGCAGAGCTCTTTGCGCGTCGCTTTAACAGTCCGAATTTCGGGCGCCTCATGTTCGCTGTGTACTTTATCTATACGCTGCCCTACATGGCCACCGGCGTTGTGGGCGTCGGTTTGGCGGTCGATGTCTTCACCCATCAGCTGGTATCCTTTGACGTGGCCGCGGCAGGTATCATAATCATCACTATTGCATATACGTCACTTGGCGGTATGCGTGCGACCATGTGGACCAATGTGTTCCAAGGTCTGGTTTTTGGATGTTTCCTCTGTATCGCATTTCTCGTCATTGCTACAGATCTGGGTGGCCCCGTCGACATTATGCAGCAATTGGCTCAGCGTTTTCCGGAGCTCCTTTCGACTGGGAACTCACCACCATTCCATATCCAGGGATGGATATCATGGGGCCTGGCAATGGGCCTAACGGTCATCGCATTTCCCCATCTACTGGTTCGCGTGTTCGCGGCAAAAGACGTTTCGGCATTGAAGAACTCAGTACGCTATTACCCGCTGATCATGATCGCACTCATGCTTGTGACTACCCTTTTTGGCATCTGGGGCAGGCTTGAATTCCCTGATTTCGTCGGGCGGGATTCAGACTTGATTTTTCCCATGCTGATACAGAGTCATTTTGGGCCAGTCCTCCAAGGACTGGCTCTTGCCAGTATACTAGCCGCAGTCATGTCCACCCTGGATGCCCAGATGCTGACCCTTTCTTCCATGCTGACGCGTGATGTATGGCATGGCCTTTCGCAGCACAGACAGGTAGTTCTGGGACGCGTGTTTTTGATTGTTCTGGCAGGAGCTACTTACCTGATCGTGCTACAA
This sequence comes from Candidatus Latescibacterota bacterium, assembly GCA_018667995.1. GTDB lineage: Bacteria > JAAXHH01 > JAAXHH01 > JAAXHH01 > JABIQT01 > JABIQT01. The sequence continues at coordinate 928 of JABIQT010000485.1, read as the reverse complement.
CGACCGGCTTCCATATTTACCATCGCCCAACTGGCATTCTCAGGATACACGACACTAGTGCCGGTGCTCTTCATGGGGCTTCGCTGGCGACGCTTCAATGGCCCCGCAGGTATCGCTTCAATTCTTGCAGGAAACATAGTGCTCATTGCCGCCTATAACGATATGCTACCGCTTCTGGGATTTCTTCCAGTATTCTGGGGATTCGTGGCAGCGACGGTTACCGGGATCATCGTCCCGTTCATTACAGCCCCTACCTCTCAGGAACATGTTGATGCCGTCATGGGCCCCATCGAAGAGGCCGCTGGTTGATCGTGTTGGGATCGGTCAGTGATCTCTCATGGTCATCGCACTGATAACTTGATCGCATTAAATATCGATACTAACAAGGAGACCATGTCATGGTCATCGACGTACACGCCCACGTCTTGCGCTGGCCTATCCTGAAGAAGAAGGGCAGCGACAGGCCATTCATGTCGGCGGAGCAACAAATCCGCCGTATGGACGAGAAAGGCGTGGATAAAGCGGTCATTCTTCCGCTGACATCAGCAGAGACCGTTGGTGAGCGTCAAAGCATGGGGGAGGTCTTCGAGATCTCACGCATGTACCCGGGCCGGTTCATTCCCTTTTGCGACTTTGACGTGCGTCGCACGGACATGATAACGACCGAACGCTACTTTGAGGTCTTGGAACAGTATATCTCTCACGGTGCAAAGGGAGTCGGTGAATTGACTTGTCGCGTTTACTGGGACGATCCGAGACTATGGGCGCTCTTTGAGGCCTGCGAGTCTCTGGGGCTTACCGTAACGTTTCACACCTCACCACCGGAAGCCGTCACGTACGGCTTGATTGACGAGTTAGGCTTCCCCCGCTTCGAGAAGTCGTTGGCCCGGTTCCCCGGATTGCAGTTCTTCGGTCATAGCGCTTCGTT
>JABIQT010000373.1 GCA_018667995.1 Candidatus Latescibacterota bacterium | reverse complement strand
TCTATCCTCGTGAATCTATTGGAATCGTCGCCCTCTGCGACCCTGTGAGTACTCGTCGAAACGCAGGCGTCTCTCGATAGCTATTGCGAATAGCGTGATCATCGATCACCGCTGTCTCCCGCTATACCGTATCCGCCTATCACTGATCCTACATCACATAGCGTGCCAATCGCCTTCTGCATTTCCATATGCCCATCCATATATCGGCATTACTTTCGTATTTTCAATTAGTTCGAAATTGATCAAATCAATCGGTCCCATTCAACAGTTGACGACCCGCACAGCCATACCGTCCAATTTCAACGGGCCTCGATAGGCGTTTTGGCCGTTATCGGCCAGAGATCCAACCGTTTGTCTGCGTACTTGCCGTGCGGCAGTCTATATGGTGCCTTTGCATCAGGGCTACGATTGGGGTAAGTGTCCTGATATCCGGACTACGATGGAACGCCGCGAATTGCGGAAGAGAGGCAGATGTATCAAGAAGGGAAGAATATCAACGAGCAGCTAGTATGTGATACCTGCAGACGGTTTGACCGATCCCATTGGGTGTGAGATTATCCAGAAGGGGAGATCCGAAAGTAGGATAGGAAGGTACATGCCCCGGAGAGTGTGATTACATAGCATGAGTCTGATTCGACTTGACAGTGATCGGCGATTCAGTAGTATGTCCGCATAATACTCCCCCCAAATTAGTTACCCACTCGTTCCAACGACAGCCTGCCCATGACCGCGGTTTTCGTGAGAACGATGTAGACGCTCGAGGTTTGCTATTGGACTAATGGCTTTTCCATGGCAGCGAATTGGGAGGAAGATCTGCTATACATATATAAGGGCCTGTTCAGGATGGATTACCGAGGCACGCTCGATCTGGACTCTACCCATTCGAAACGACGAATGGTTTATGCGTATTTTAGCAGGCCCGGCGACGGCGGGATGGTCGTCTCAATCGGATCCCAGATTACCGTGTGCCGATGCGTTCGGATGGCGGCACAAAACCAATCAGTCTTTGTACCAAAGGCCTCTATTCCACGAGATGTCAGAAATCTATGATATATAGAACCCCAAAGTATAGGAGGCGCCCCTCGGGCAGCCTCCTTCCGCCCCTGGAAACACGAGCGGCAACCTTTATCATTTTGATGCTGTCCTTTTTTCTGCACCCGGCCTTCGCCGGTCCAGGTACTGGGCGATCTGTCCCAGGCTCGGTGCCTAAGATCGTGCAAGATGAATATTTGGAGGGGACGTGGTACCTCTATGATAAGACCAATGGATTAACCAATAACTCCGTAATGGCATTGCATTTCGATCCCGGCGGAGTGTGGTTCGGTACTTTTGGTGGGGGCGCAAGCCGATACGATGGACAAAACTGGTCCACTATTACGACGGCAGAGGGCGTGTCAGGGAATCAGATATTGACTGTTACTAATGATGCAAGCGGGGACTTTTGGTTTGGTACGGTTGGAATGGGGGTCAGTCGCTACGACGGAAATCAATGGACCACCTACACTATGGAGGACGGGCTCGGAAGCAAAGACATCTATACTATAAAATCATCCCAATCCGGGGACCTCTGGTTCGGAACCATCGGAGGAGGCGCTACGCGATACGACGAAAACACCTGGACGACATTTAATACAGACAGTGGCCTGGCGCACAATACGGTCTATGCAATTGCCGAGGAATCCGGGGGCGCTATGCTCTTCGGCACGCTCGGAGGCGGCATCAGTCGCTTCGATGGTACATCCTGGAGTTCCAATACCGTCAGCGATGGCCTGGTTAGTAACGAAGTCCAGACCATCATGGTGGAGGGAGAAGACGATCTGTGGATTGGCACTCGCGCAGGTATCAGCCACTTTGACAACGCGACGTGGCACTCCTACACTACAAGTGACGGCCTCGCTGGCGACGAGGTACGATCTATATTCCGAGATCGGCACGGAGTCCTGTGGGTCGGTACGAGGGGCGGAGGATTATCAAGCTTCGACGGGTCGAACTGGAGGACTTACGCTGCGCCCAAGTACCTGGGGAGCAACGAGGTCTGGGCCATAGGAGAGGACGAAACTGGATGCCTGTGGATCGCCAATGGAGGCGGCGTCAGCCGATTCGACCGGGAGTGGAGATCCTATTCTGCAGGTTCAGGTAGTGGCCGGGGAAGAATCACTTCGATCGCTCAGGATCAGGATGGCACAATATGGTCCAGCACAGAATCCGGACTGAGTCGATTTGACGGCAACAGCTGGCAGACACTGACCAGTGAGGCCGGCCTCGCCGAAAATCTGGTTAAAGATGTTACCGTCACCCCATCGGGTGACGTCTGGGTGAGCTCATTTAAGGATCGTCAGGAATCGAAAGGTGGCGAAATCAGCCGCTTTGATGGTAGGCGTTGGAAGTCTTTTGCCACTGATGACGGTTTGGCATCTGATCACGTATTTACCATATTGGGCGATAGTTCCGGTGTGGTGTGGTTCGGAACCGAGGGTGATGGACTCCGCAGATTGGATGGCGCGGATTGGACGAACTTCAGTGAGCGGGATGGCCTTGCTTCCGATTTCGTGTATTCAATTGAAGAGCAATCGGGCGGCACAATGTGGTTCGGCACGACCAGAGGAGTGAGTCGCTATGACGGTAATAGCTGGCAAAATTACTCTGAGAAGGATGGACTGGCAGGTGATCTGATCTGGGCGATTATGGAAGATAGCCAAGGATTGCTCTGGTTCGGAACCACGCAAGGCCTGAGTCGCTATGACGGCGCCGAGTGGATTTCGTTTGGCAAGAAAGATGGACTGGCAGACGATCTCATTTCATCCATTATCGAGGACTCTGATGGCAACCTGTGGCTTGGTTCGCCTTCGGGGGTAACCCGATATGACGGTGATGTCTTCCAGACCCTAACCATCGGGGATGGCCTCGCTGACATTGAGGTAATCTGCCTGCTGCAGGCCCAGGACGACGACTTCTGGTTTGGCACGAGAAATGGTCTGACCCGCTATAGCCCTAGTAATTCTGGTAATCCAACTGTCAATTTCGATGCATTGACCTTTGACCAACGCTATGAAGGCGGAAACCCGCTAAGCCTTCCGGAAAGCCCTGGCCTGATGGTTTTCGAATATCATGGGGCCAGTCTGAAGACCCGCCCCAGCGGCATGCTGTACAAGTATCGTTTGACGGGAGTGGAGGATGACTGGAGGACAACGCGTGAGAACCGTGTTGAGTATCTGGACGTACCGCGGGGTGATCATAGGTTCGAGGTCGTAGCGATAGACAGAAACATGTCGTTTTCATTGGAGCCGGCCGTAGTTGACGTGAATGTCCATCTTCCCTACGAGCGTATAGGATTTTATGCGGTCATCGGCATTCTGGTACTTGCGCTTACCTGGCAGGGCAGCAGACTGGTAAAAGGCGGCATGAGACTTCGATCAACAAACCAGGAGCTTGACCATACAAATCATGCACTACTGATCTCCAATTCAAACCTCGCCGAAGCCAACTCAGAGCTTGAGAAGCTAAATCGGCTCAGGAACACTCTGGTAGCACAGATCGTACACGACCTGAAGAACCCGGTTGGCGCCAACAAACTTATGGCTCGAAACATGCTCGAGAGCATCGGTGGTGATCTCTCCGATAAACATGTGGATTATCTGCGCAGGATGCAGAACAACAACGATCGGCTCACCCGATTTATCACCAATCTGCTGGACCTTCAGTCCATGATGATCAGCCCCGAGCGTGTAGCAAAATCACCTATTGCTCTCATTCCGGTGATTCAGGACGTGATGAGTTCATATGGGCCGTCGGCAGAGGAGAAGGGCGTCATCTTATCACTGGATCATTCGGATGTCTCCACTCGGATACTAGGAGATCCAGATCAGGTGCATCGGATCCTGGCCAACCTGATTTCCAACGCTATCGAACATACGCCGCCTACTGGTTCGGTAACCGTGCGTACTGTAACGAATCATGAATTCGCGCAGATAGCAGTCATTGATACCGGAGAAGGCATTGTGGACGAGCATTTGCCTCTAGTGTTCGAGCCCGGATTCCGGGTGGACTCTAGCATGAAATCGAGCAAAGGAATCGGCTTGGGACTGGCCATCGCCAGAGAGCTGGTCAGCCATCATGGCGGTAAAATCAGTGTAAGTAGTAGAGTGAGCGCCGGCGCTACATTCGAGTTTACGCTTCCCCTATCATCTACACCTAATACATAGTGGTCGATAATGACCAACTAATCGTATTTGGTCATTATCGACCAGATGATCTACCACGCTCTCCAATCCACAAACATCATCAGTCATAATTCTTACTCTGTAACAGCTTGTGGTTAAACGATTAATCACGATAATATAGAAAAGTGAGGGCATGGCACAATCCCTGCATATATAGGTTTGATTGAGGCAGAAAGATACGAAGGGGGCTGTGCCTTTGTCGCTTCCAAGTTGTTTGAGTGACGAATTTCTTCCGCCTGTCGTACCTGCATCGCGAAATCGCTAACTGCCAATGTGACCATACATTTCTATATCAGGGAGACAGACCCATTTCAAGACTCATATCCGAGTATACTCAACCGGTTCCAAATAGGACCGAATCTATAGAGGTTCTCATAGAGGCTTTACCCCAAACATGCACCGGAAAAACTCCTTCTGAATCCAAGGAACGGCCGGGAGAAAGAAGCAAGCCGTCGAGAGGCAAAGGTTCACGTATGAAATCACGCAAAGGACGTATACTGATTGTTGACGATGATGAGGATATCAGGCTGTCCCTGGGGGATTGGCTTGAAGCTAATAACTATGAGGTCATCCATGCCGCTAACGGTCGGGAAGGACTCGCACGCATACACGAAGTATCTCCCGACCTCGTCATTCTCGATCTGCAAATGCCCGAAATGAATGGCATCGAAGTACTGCACCAGATCGAAAAAGAGGGGCTCGATGTAACGGCGATCCTCTCTACCGGCTTCGGAAACGTGGACAGGGCAGTCGAGGCCATGAAGGCCGGCGCCTTTGATTTTGTGCCCAAAGACTACGAGTCGGATCAGCTTAAAGTAGTCATCGACAAAGCCATGGAGCGGGTTCGGTTGAAGAGAGAGAATTCGTTCCTCCGCGATGAGGCATCGGGCGAAGCACCGAATATTGTCGGACATTCCGACGGTATGGCTGCTGTGCTGAACCTGGCTGACCGAGCGGCCACGACGTCGGCTACAGTCCTTCTTCTGGGACCATCGGGCTCAGGAAAGGAGCTGATTGCACGCCGAATTCACGGTAACAGTGATCGCAAGAATCGCCCCTTTATACCTGTCAACTGTACCGCTCTCCCGGAAACTCTGATAGAAAGCGAGTTGTTCGGACATGAGAAGAATGCCTTTACCGGTGCGGACAAAATGAAGTTGGGTAAGTTTGAACTGGCCCACGGGGGCACGATCCTCCTTGATGAAATCGGGGCCACGGAGAAGAGTTTCCAGGTGAAGCTGCTGAGGGTACTCGAGGATGGAGAGATCAATCGGATCGGAAGTGAGACTCCCATCAGCACTGATGTGCGGATCATTGCCGCCACCAATCGCGACCTGGAACTGGAGATTGAGGAAGGCCGGTTCCTGGAAGATCTCTACTTTCGTCTGAATGTGTTTCCTATTGAGTTACCGTCCCTACAGAACCGGCGCGAAGATATTCCCGATTTGGCTGCGTACTTTCTCTCTAAATATGCCATTGAATTTGGTCGAGACATATCAAGTATTTCTGAAGCGGCGATGGCCAGTCTGATGGACTACGAGTGGCGTGGAAATGTGAGAGAGTTGCAGAACGCTATCGAACGTGCAGTCTTGATTTGCGATGAAACGCACATACGCCCCAAAGATCTTCCGGCCCAGATAGTGGGACGACGCGCTTCGGCGCAGCCGCAAAATAGAAAAAGCAGCTCCGCCAGCGGCTTCATCGGCGACCTCTTGCAGGAAAACGGAGAAACAGAGGCGGAGACAAATGTCCTCGACGATCTGGAAGAACTCGCGGTTCGAACAGCATTGAAACAATCGGGTGGCAAGGTATCCAAGGCGGCGGCTCTGCTGGGATTGCCGCCCACACAGCGGAAGAGAATCGAACGGCTACGGGATAAGTACGAGATTGATACCTTCGGCGACTAGGACGGCGGAAAGAGTTCGTCCGAAAATACCCGAACGTTTGCCTGGATCCAGACTGCCAATTTGCCGTAATGACTCACTGCCCTTTCTTTGAGTCAATCCGAGCGGCACGTATGAGTCCTGGGCTTATACAAACCACTCTCAAGGATTATTGCAGCCTCACTCAATGGCCGCCGCCGGGAGAGCAAAGGGACAGCGCCTTCCGCTCATCGCTATCCGACAACAGGGATAAGGTGAGCGCCTAAGTCTCGTTCCCTACGGAATCCCACCACCTAACCCTCATTCATATCGCAACACTTGCATGGGCTCCAGACTCATCGCTCGTCGCGCAGGGAGGTATCCGGCCAGGAGCGCCACGCCGGCAAGCAATAGTCCGATGGCCGTGAGTACCCACGGGTCCAATGAGGTGACGCCGTACAGGTAGCGCGTGAGAACGGGCGTCACGGCGAATGCCACGGCGAGTCCTATGCCGATCCCTATGAATGTGACCAGGAGCGTTTGCCCGAGAATCATTTTCAGGATATCCATCCGCTGGGCGCCAAGGGCGATGCGGAGGGCAATGCCGTGGGCGTGCTGATTCACGGTATAGGCCATGATGCCGTAGAGACCAATTGACGATATCAAAAGGGCAAGTAGACCAAAAAGACCGAGCATGGTGCTCCCGAATCGTACGGGCAGATAAGCCACACTGATATGATTCGCGAGGGTATTCGTATTGAACAGCGCCAATGCCTCGTCCAGCGATCCGATCACGCGTCGGACCGTGGTCTCTAATTCCATAGGGTCCACGGCGGTACGCACCAGGAGCGTGGTCGCAGTCTGCAGACTGTTTAGCGTCTCAATGTGCTGTAACATGGGCAGATAGAACAGTGGTGTCGGCCGCTCCTCAAGGGTCCGGTACTTACCGTCGCGGGCCACGCCTATGATCTCGAATTCCGCGCCTTCACCGACAATGTCCAGACGAATCCGCTGATTGAGCGGATCCTGCCCTACCTGATAAGCCTGCGCAAAACTCTCGTTAACCACAATCGTATAGGCCGCGCCGACACGATCCTGCAATGAAAACCCTCTTCCCGAGACCAGCGGAGTCTGTGTGGTCCTGAAATAGTCCGGCCCCACGAGATTCATCAGAATCTCTCCGCCGGAGCCACCTGTACCGGCGTCCAAGGATATCATGCGCCCTCCCGGACCACCCCCAAGAGGAACGGTGGCAGCCAAACTGACCGACTCGACGTTCGCCAGCCGGGAGATTCGCTCTAGTAACTCGGAGTAAAACACCGACCCCGATTCCGTTCCATAGCCTTGCTGGTGAAGATCGAAGGAGGTAATGAGCGTATTGTCGGGATTGAATCCTATGTCTACTGATTGGGCCTGCTGGAGGCTCGTCAAGAAGAGTCCCGCTCCTGCAAGCAAGAGCAGTGAAAGCGATATCTGAACGATTACCAGACCGTAACGAAGTCGGATAGTTCCAGGCGAACCGCCCGATACTGCCGTAGCCGCCGCCTTCAATATGGGCATTACGCTCTTTCCGGATGCCTGTAATGCAGGAATGACGCCGAACATCAGTCCCGAGAGAACCGAGACGCCGCCGGTAAAAGCCAGTATCCGCCAGTCTATGCTCACATCCAGAACCATGGGGACGGGCAGCAGACTCTGAAATGCCATCAGCAGATCCGTGCTCCACAGCATGACAAGGAGCGCCGAGGCGCCTGCTACCAGCGAGAGCAGGATACTCTCAGAAAGCAGCTGTCGGATCAGTCTCCATCTCGTGACGCCGACGGCCAGCCGAACGGCTATCTCGCGCCGTCGCTCGATGGTACGTGCCAGCATGAGGTTCGCCACATTGGCACAGGCGATCACGAGAACTAGGCCCACAACCACCATGAGCATGCTCATATAGTCGAGGAGGTCGCCCCGATAGGTCATCGGCAATCTGGTTTCGCTTTCCGGGAGCACCGTCGCGGCGCGTGGACGGCCCTCGCCGTCGGACCAGATTTCAGGATAGGCTTGATTCAGCTGTCCGGCGATTACACCCAGTTGTGACTGCACATCAACAGCCGATGTGCCCGCTTTGAGACGCCCGAGCAAGCGTAACCATGGCGATCCTCGATCGAGCCGGGAATAAGAGGCTCTGGTCAACTGACGCTCCAATCCCAGGGGTGCCCACAGGGCAGCAGCAGCTCCACGATCCGTGCCGGAGAATCCTGGTGGCGCCACACCGATAACCGTTAGGATCTGCCCGTTCAGTGTAATGGAACGACCGATTATCTCGGAGTTCCCTCCGTAGACGCGTTGCCAGATTCCGTATCCGATCACCGCCACAGGATCAGCTTCGAAATCGCCCGACACCTCCGAATCGAAAAACCTGCCTAGGCGCGGCGTGATCCCCAGCACCGAGAAATAGTTAGGCGTAGTCAGCATGCAGCTCTCGCGGCTGGTCGCGCCATCGCTCATCATACTGACCGGCGTTACCGCATAGGCCACAATACCCGTGAGGCCCTCTATCCGTTCGCGAAAATCGAGATAGTCGAGATAGGACGAGGCCCCGTATCTTCTCCCGTCATAATCCCCGGTGAAGAGCTCGACGATCTCGTCAGGACGTTCGATGGCAGGCGGGCGCAACAGTACAGCGTTGATCAAACTGAAGAGCGTGGTATTCGCTCCGATGCCGAGAGACAGCGTCAGAATGACGGCCGCGGTGAAACCGGGTTTCTGCGCCAAACTGCGCACGGTGTATCGCAGATCTTGAAGTAGAGAGTTCATATAATTGTGGTACTATCGCAATTGGTATGCCATTTAGTGGGAACACACAGGTACCGTGTTTACAGGGCATTACAAGTCAAACGGTCCGCAATCACGCCCGTCAATTGTCCGTAAATGGGAAGAATCCTATCGATTCTGAACAGGACACCTCTTGACAATGGGCCGTTGACGAACCTAACTGTAGCGCAAATTACACGAACACGCCACAGAAACCAAAGGACCGATTCATGTACGATGTGGATGCAATTGAAGCATACGACCACCAGGTGGTGGCTGATATCAAGGAAAAGCAGGCCTATATCAACGAGAGCGGACGCGCCACAGGACACGTCATCACGTCCGTTCGATGCCATCGCGTACTGATGCCATGGACAGGCACCAAGCGATGGGACGGTTCGGCGGAGGGATTCTCTTTTGCCGAATTCGAGACCAATCACGGGCTCGTCGGCATTGCGGAGGGCGTCTCCTCCGATGAATCAGAACTCTCGGATCGCGTTATTGGGAAAAATGTATTCGATCACTCCATTCGCGGTGATCTTGGCATGGCTTATTGGGACTTTGCGGGGAAGATCGCTGGCCAGCCCCTATATCGATACCTGAGGGACATCTTTGAGGTCGACACTCCCGAGGCTACTCACGTGCCCATGGCGGCCTATACGTGGTATCGGTTTCCCGATATCAACGATGAGCACGAGGTCACCTTCGAGACTTACCCGGCGCACCTGAAGCAACTGATACATGATCACGGGTTTCATCATCTAAAGCTATCCATGTGTGATTTTGAACCCATGAGATACGTCGAATTGATTCACAATATCCGCGACGTCATAGGCTTCGACGTGAACATCCGTGTAGACCCCCATGCTTCCTGGAGTGAATCGGAGGCCCTGCGGTTTATGAAAGGCGTGGAAGACTGTCACCTGGAATGGATCGAGGAACCCGTGGGAGGGTACTTCGAGAACATCTACCGTGCCGGTCACCGACTTCGTCAGATGAGCACCGTGCCCATCTCATCCCACGTGTGGCTGCCGCCATTGAGGCGTGATAAGCAGCCCCTGAGGTACGGCAAGTATCCATCGGGAAGATATGGAGATGAAACGGTCGACCAGCCCCTCGACCTGCATGCGCTACGCCGATTTGTGGCAGCAGATATCTCGGCACCCGACGCCTACGCAGGACCACTGGCCCTGAAGCGGTATTACGATACGGCACGATTCATGGGAATGGACATAGGCATGCACAGCGCCTATGAATTAGGTCCAGGAACGGCCATCAGACTGCATACGGCGGCCTTCACGTTTCCCTACAACATCTCGTACCACATCGTTTGGGGCAACGGCACCGCCCCCTCCGCGCTCCATGCCCTGGATGCCCACTACAATCAGTGGGAGGGCGATGTGATTCGCGGTGGAAAGATGGCGTACGAGAAAGGATGCCTGGCCCTACCCGAAGGACCAGGCATCGGCGTCGAGCTGGATTCTGACCTTCTGGAGCATTATAAGTGGACGGACGAGAAGCAAGCCACTCATACGGCCCACATAGAGGCCATCCGGGCACGCCACCTTGATACGCTTGGATGGAGGCGTGACCGGATGGGCTGGACGCGGATTTAATCAACTCATCCGCGCAAAGCTCTTGGAAAGAGGATGTTATTTTCGAGGTGAATGTGCGTGTGAAGATCTCCTTCCAACTTTTCGAGGCCGTGCCACAGTGCGGTCCATGAATTACAGGCCTCTTCGGGCACCATATAATCGTCCGTCAATGCCCGAATCCGGGCCAGTGCAGCGCCGGCCGAGTCATGCTCGTGCATCATACAGGAAATCGGGCCGCCTCCCATGGCCCCCTGGTCGTTCTTGATCATGGGGAACAGGATGCCTTCTTCTTTCATCATGTGGTGTTCCAACTCGTCCTTGAGGCCCAGGTAGACACGGGAAAGTTCAGCGAACATCTCGGGATTCTTTTCGCCGTGAACGCTGCCCACCTTCTCCATTAATGCCATCAGCCGCGGCAGTTCTTCATCCAGCGAACGGTGGTATGTGGCCACTATGTGGTCGATCAAATCTGCCAGGGGCGCCTCGTCCCAGCTTGCTTCGGGCGCCTCTACCGTGTCGATAACATGCTGAATCTCCGCCAGCGCAACACCGGCGTCCACCCCCTTTTGGGCGCATGCCTCGCCGAGCTGGCTATCCCCGCCGCAACAATAGTCAATGCCATGTCTCTCAAACACCCGGGCCGCATCCGGATGTTCGGCCGCGATCCTGCCTACAGGTGTATCCGCCGAGATCGTCATTCCTGCCTCCAGATTTATTGTATGGATAACTCGTTTTTACCACGGAGACACGGGATTCTAAGAACACTATGGACCAACAACCTGCTGTATCCCTATGCCTCTGCGGCTACTCTTCGTTCCATATCTAAGTTGCTCCTTGAGTCTCTGCAAGGATCATTCTCGTATGCTCCGCTAAAAATCGACCATGTATCGCGGCTTGTTGACGTAACGAGCAAAGGTACAGTCCAGGCGAATCTGGGTGGCAGGCGGCAACACAATCCTCATATAGGTGTCGTCCACCGTAGTCGTTGTGGTTTCGGTATTGAGCGGA
>JABIQT010000372.1 GCA_018667995.1 Candidatus Latescibacterota bacterium | reverse complement strand
CCGAGACAATCACGTCGTCAACTTGCGGATCTGAGACACCATCGCTAATCGTCAGCCGGAACCGATGCCGTCCGACTGTGGTCGGAATCGCGAATGCTATCGCCGCGCTGCCGGAAGTCACCTCTGCGGAAGGCCCTTCGACTTGTGCCCACAGATACAGCAGTTGATCGTCATCCGGATCGCTGCTTCCACTGCCATCAAGTGTGACCGACTGTCCCAACTCAATCTCTAAGGCGGAACCAGCGTCTGCAGTTGGCGGACGATTGGGCAGGGTGGCCTGGACGCTCTTTACGCACCGAAATCCCGTCTCATCCCCATTCTTGTTACCCGGTGGATTACGTAGACGGGCTGCAGACTTCAAGAAGTACGGGTGCGAATGTCTCCACGACGCTCCACGAATGACCTTGCCGTCACCCTGATCATTGTCTGGGCCAGTGGGATCGCTTACAGTGCCCGAAGGGTAGCGTGCTTTCCAGTCCGCCACCCACTCCGAGACGTTCCCTGCCATGTTCAGTACTCCATATGGCGACACGCCGCTTAACTTTGAGCCCACGTCCCATGCTCCTGATCCAGTCCCGCAAGAGGCTTGGTCTTCACTGATAGAATACATGACAGCCCGCTCACAGGTCGCCATTTCCTCACCCCACGGGTAGGTCCGGCCATCGGTCCCCCGCGCCGCCTTCTCCCATTCCGCCTCCGTTGGCAGCCGCTGCCCCGCCCACCGGCAGTAACCATCCGCGTCGTACCACGACACCCCTACCACCGGTTGCTGAGCACGATTGAAGGTTCCATCATTCGCGTACTGGGATGCCTGGCCTGCGCCCTCTGCCACGTAGACCGCATACTGGGAGTTCGTCACCTCGAACTTGTCGATCCAGTAGCCTGACAACTCGACAGTGTGAACCGGCGACAGGTCAAGCGCCTCTTCCGAGCCCATGGCAAATGAACCGGATGACACATGGACCATCTCATGAGTGTTCCCGGTCGGCGCACGATTTGCAGGCCGCGTCCCGGTACCGTACGAGGGCGTCGGATCTGTCGACACCTCGATGTTGTCGAAGAACACTCCCGCGCCAATGGGATCATTGGGTAGCCCCTCCTGAAAGTCCTTTGTGACTACCCGAATGGCTCTTACCCCGGATGGTATGGTGTACGCCTGTGAATAGACCTTCCACACGCTGAGTTCATCCGAGTCTTGGCTATCAACGTTGTAGGGAAAGGGCTGAAGGCTTCCTGCACTACCATCGCCAAACAACCAAACGGAATCTTCCTCTCTCTCAAGAGCGTCAACGGAGGCGAGTCTGTCGAAACCCAGTAGCCCACCTCCCCCAAGTGTCATATGGGCGACGTGGAAGTAATACGTAGTGCCCGGTTCGACCTCAAAGCCGACACTGTGTGCAGTCGTTGCTCTGGAGTCAGATGTCAACTCGAATGTTTGGCTCCCAGAGCCGTCGTAAGACTGGCCTTGGGTTATGATCGAGTTGTAGGGTTCAATCCACTGGCCCAGATTACCTTCAAAATCCTCGAAGAAGGCGATGTCAGGCCCCACGGAAACGAATACGGTGTCAGGTGTGCTCTCGAGAGCGCCATCTGACACCCTCAACTCAAAGACGTAGTCGCCCACGTCCATGGGAGTGAAGACAAGCTCTGCTGTCCGATCGGCCTCCGTGGCAGTCACGGGTCCCCCGATCTGGCTCCAGGTGAATTGCAGTTCATCGCCATCAGGATCGGAACTAGCGAGGCCGCTTAGTTGGACGGGCGTTCCAACAGCAACTGCAACGTCTTCACCAGCGTCAGCGGTTGGCGGCCTGTTCACCATCCCTGTTTCACTCAGCATGACCAAGCGTGCGCCTATGTCGTGAACACGGAGCGAGGGTGAACCGAATCCACGGAAAGCCGACCTCACATACCGAGGAAGGCTCTTCGCCCCGCCGACGCGGTAGACTCTGTCATTGCCACCCGTGGGACCCAGGGGATCGACCTGACTGCCAGCTGAATATCCACCAAACCAATCCTGAACCCATTCCGCTACATTGCCATGCATATCGTACAGGCCAAATGCATTAGGAAGCTTGCGCCCAACTTCCTGTGGTATACCCGATGTGTTCGCTAGGTACCAGGCAAAATAATCCAATTGACTCTTATCATCACCGAACGACCATGCAGTGGCAGTACCGGCCCGGCACGCATACTCCCATTCTGCTTCGCTGGGCAGTCGAAATACTACTTCCCCGGTTTGGTTAAGTTGGCCAATGAAGTCTTGTACATCATCCCAGGACACATTCTCAACGGGATCATTTCCTCCTTGGAAACTGCTTGGATTCGTACTCATCACACTTTCCCACTGATCCTGTGTGATTTCATATTTCGCTAGCCAGAAGCCTACGGTGATTGTGACTTCGTGAAGCGGCCCCTCGCTCGCCAACCGTCCAGGTTCCGACGATGGCGACCCCATGGCAAATGTCCCCGGCTCGATCCAGACGAACTCCATCGTCCGGCCGCCGGGCAGAGTGACCGTCAACACGTCAGTGGACGAGGTCGATACCTCGAGGCGGATCCCCGAACTCCAAAGTCCAGGTCCGTATGCAGTCGTCCCTCTCACCCTTAGAAAGATTCGTTCGGGATTGACCACAAGCCTCGCATTGGCCGAGGTCGCCAACGCCGCCACAAGAGGATCAGAAAACCCGTAATCAGATGAACTCTCCAAGACATAAGAGTCGATGCCTTGAACGGCTAACCACGCCACCTCGCTCATGGAGTCCGACGAAGGTAGCTGCCGGAGAGTCAGTAATGTCGAGCGCATCTGGACTGCGACCACCACAGTCTCTCCTGCTGCGATCTGGATGTCGCCACTGTTCCCGATGAAGGCGACATTCTCACCAAGAAACGCGACCAATTCGACCGAATAGCCGACTCCAACAGGGACAAGCAGTGAAGCCGTTCCTCTGCCAGCCACCCTTTCCAACGATGCCCGAGCGACTTGGGCACCGGAAGTGCTGTATACATAGGCCGACATGGAATCTATCTGTGCGGCCTTCTTCTGGGATACCACACCTGCGGGCCATTCTACGCGAAGCGAAATCTGACCAACACCGTCCGGTCTAACAGGGGAGTCCGCGGATCGCGAACGATCACATGACGTCACTAACAGCAAGGTCATGGCCGTCGCGATACAGAGGCAGGAACGTGGAATCATCCGCTGTAATCGTGGAGTTACCATGCGCCCTGGTCATCTACCTCAGGGTCAAGTGTCACCCGTGTTTGCTGGCTCCCATCCGCCTGCATGATATACAGATCTGCGCCACCGGTTCTGTTCGACGTGAACAAGATGCGTGATCCATCACGCGAATAGACCGGTTCGGTATCTGCATACGGGCTGTTCGAGATGTTGACTACAGCAGGATCACCAACGCGCCACTTGAATATCTGCCATTGGCCCTTCCCCTTGCGGTTGCTCGCGAATACGAGTTCCTCGCCATTGGGTGCCCATGAAGGTGCTAGATCTTCGCTTGAATCGGCGAGCAGCAGAGATGGTCTTCCCCCCGCGGCGCTAACCACATAAAGATCCCAATTGCCACTTCGCAGAGAAGAGAAGACGATCTGACTCCCGTCTGGAGACCAAGCAGGTGCCGGACTCGCAGACATCTTCCCACCCCGCCAGTTATTGGGTCCGTCATTAGTGAGGTTAACCTCATTGGTGCCGTCTGCGTCCATAATGAAGATGTCCTGACTACCATCTCGGTCCGAAACGAACGCTATACGGGTGCCATCTGGTGACCATGCTGGGGAGTAATCGTATCCGTCGGTAAGCGGCCTCACATCTGAACCATCGACATTCACCACATAGATCCTGTTGGACCTCACAAAGCAGATCTGACTTTTATCAGGTGACCATGCAGGCTCGCTGTCATGGGGGCCATCACCGCTATCATTTGGGATGACCTGCTGCGGGGTACTGCCATCTGACTCCACCGTATATATCTCTAAATGCCGGTTTCTGTGTGTCGAAAAAGCAATGGTACCCGCGTCAACGATCTGCGGCCATGGAACATCTAACACAATCGTCCCTTCGGGGGAACTCAGGCTGGATATCCTTACAGGCGCTGAATCTGTTCCTATCCCTCCATCGTTGTCGGTAACCGTGAGCGTTGCATTGAAGTCGCCTGCAGCATTGAAAGTGTGCTCAGCACCCGGGCCGATCCCACTCGTACCGTCTCCGAAATCCCACGCGAAAGTGTGTGAGTCATTGATCCCGGGATCTTCAACACTCCCGGAAAACTGGATCGGCTCACCTACGGTGCCAGCGTATGGACCGTGCGTCCGGGCGACCGGAGCGACGTTCTGAATGGCTACCTGAATCGTATCACTGCCTTGTGCACCCGAATCATCGGTGACCGTCAGTCTGACGCTGTAGTTGCCGTCATCTGCGAAAACATGGCTGACTGATGCTTCTGCCGAACTTGTGCCGTCACCAAACGTCCACAGGTAGCTCGCTACGATGCCGTCGGAATCCGTGGACCTTGAACCGTCAAACGATATTGCATCGCCTTCCTGACCTGTTTTGTTGGCTCCCGCGTTCGCTGTTGGCCCAGCGTTAGCCGCTGGCTGGACAGCCAAAGTGATTGACGTGGTGGTCGTATTTTGATCACTGTCAGTTGCAGCGAGCGTGATTCTGTGAGATCCCACCGTCAACGACAACCTCAGTTGAGCACCAATACCAAGTTGTCCGTCTATATCCGAAGACCATACCAGCGATGATCCTTCGAGGGGGCCATCCTCAGGATCTGAAGCGACACCCTCGAATTGGATCACTGTCCCTACCTCTACCTGCAAGGCGTCAATTGGGGAAAGGATCGTACTGCTGGGCCCTTGTCGTCCGGAAACCTGAATCCGGGCCTCCGCGCCAATGGTCAGTGGAATATCCTGATTGGCCAGATCTCTGAGCGTTGACTGCCCGCTGATCGCGATTGAACTGTTCGACGTTGCGACGATCACCAGATCGATGATTGCGCCAGTACCGTTGATGCCGGTATCCAAGCCGGGGGCGGCAAAACCCACGACGAGTCGACCATCCTCGTTGGAGATGAATGGAGAAATCTGCGGGGTCTCCTCGACCAGTGATCCAGCTTGCCGCGACATACTCACGTCAGTGACGCTGACCTTCTCTGGATCGAAGATCAAGATGACATTCCCACCCAAAACACCAGACACCTCCTCGAGGACGACCTGGATCGTCAGTCTCTCTCCGGTATCGATCTCGATTTCGGACGGTGCGATTCGTATGGAAGGGCCCTGGAGTGCGTCAACCGAAAAGAAGCGCGTCGCGACCGCACTCTCACCTACAAACGTCCGTGCTCGCGCCTCGATCTCATGCAGGCCAAACGACGAAGATTCCTCGAGCCCTCCATAACTAACGAATGGATCTTCAGACCAAGCCGACCATTGGCCACCATCAAGTCGTGTCGAAAACTCGACAGCTCCCGATGTTCGCTTTGCTGCCAACTCAAATGTTGCGGTCCTGCTGTTGGCCGATTGCTCTTCATCGGGGCCCGATGCAAATCGAACCTCTGGCGCCGCGACTGACATCGTAACCAAGATTTCACCATTGCCACCATCAGAGGTGACAAAGATCTTCGTCGAGTACTCGTTGGCCGTCAGCCCCTGCCTCGAAACAGTTCCGGTTATCACATTGGCAAGATCGCTTGTTGAGCCCTCTGCATTGTCTATCGACAACCACGCACTGGTCTGGGTCGCGACCCAGTTCAGAGTTCCTGTTCCGGCGTTAGAAATACGTAACACGAACCCATCTTCGTCCGCTGAGACCTCGATGGAGTTGCTGGACAGTCCCAATTCCGGGGCGGCCTGAACAGTCACCGTCGCGTCGAGTGTGACATCATTGCCGGATGTAGAAAACGTCAGCTTGCCTTGATGTGTGGAAACTGACAAGTCTGATCTGCTTACTTCGACGACGATCGTTCGTGTATCGCCAGCCAGAATAGCGCCTGATGTAGTCAGTGGGACCAACCACGAATCACTGGATCCCACCGACCACTCGAGGGTCGTCCCCCCAATATTTTGTAGCGTCACGTTCAGACGATTCGTCCCCGCCCCGAAGTTCAGAGTCGCGGGCGTTGCTGATAGCAGTGGCACGGTGGGCAAACGCGCGCCCACGGAAACCGAGGCATCACCAGCATCGGACGAAAACTCAATCGTCCCAAGCAGATCAGCCGTCTGTCCATCCCGAGACAATAGAACCGTGACAAACCGTGCCTCGCCGGGTCCCAGAGTTCCGCTATCGGGTGATAACGAGATCCACGTCTGGTCGGAAGTGGCCGACCAATCCAGTGGGGCGTCACCAGTGTTGCTCACTTCCATCTGCAGAGACGTCAGGCTCTCGCCATACTCAAGAGTGTTGGTTGAGAGAGTGAGTCGCCCAGCATCGGAGATGAGCACTCGCACATCGACGTCTCGCACTCCTCCACTGGATGTAATCGTCACCGTACCGGGAAGATCGCCAGCAACTTGCCCCTCGCGGGAAATCGAGATTTCGACTGTTCGTGCTTCACCAGGAGCAATCGAACCAGTCTCTGGCGTGATCGTGATCCATGGCTGCGATGTGCTTGCTTGCCAGGTTAGGTTCTCCCCCCCGGAGTTGCGAAGTCCAATTTGGCTCTTATCGGTGGTCGCACCGAAGTCCAGGCTAGTTTGGTCGACGTTCAAGACCGCGGGGCGTTCGATCACCGCAAGAACGATGACGTTCGCTACAGTATCCGGTCCCGAAACCGAGAGATCGACCGATCGAGACCCATTTTGTGCTAACGATCGATCGATGGTGACCGACACGACGTCAGGCACGTTCGTTATGACATTGGCCTCCATGCTTGTCTTTATCCAGGCGCGGTCGGTAGCTGGAATGGAAATCTTCCAGGCCAGTTCACCCGTTCCATCATTTTGGATTCTGAGATTGAGACTCTCCGTTTCGGTCCCAAAGTCCAGCGTGCCAGGATCCACTGATAGGAGCGGATTGTCGTCATTCCCCGTTGGCACATCGCAGGCTACGAGGCTAACCACAAGGGCAAGAGGCAACCACTTGGAAGAAGTCATTTTAGCAGCAGGACGCGCTGAAGGGACATGACGTCGTCAGCTACCATTCGGACGATGTAGATTCCGCTTCCAACAGATAGCCCTTCGTCATCTCGACCATCCCACACAACTTGGTGGACACCTGCGGGAAGCATGTCGGAGAGTAGTGACCGCACCCGCCGACCAAGGACATCGTATACGTTCAGCGTTAGGAAGGATTCGTCGGACACCTCCAAGCCGATCGTGGTCGAGGAATTGAACGGATTCGGCCAGCTGCCCGTGAGTGAAGTAGCCTGTGGCTGCGGAGGGGTGTAGCTCCAGGATTCTGTAGTGCGCAGTGTGCCGTCTGTATTCCAGATGCGCGTGACGCCATGAACGGTCGTTGGATCCTCGATGGTCACAGAGAACGGAGATGGGGCACCGTCCAAGGCACCGACGAAGACCTCCAATAAACCCTCGGACCTACGTTTCATTACGAAGGACTGCGGCGACACGACCTCTACATCCTCCCCGTGAAGACGGATAGTCACGTCCGCCGACAGAGCTCCATATGGATCAACGACTACACGCAGTCGTCCCTCTTGGGTGGTTAGTTCTGTAAAGGCGAGATTCTCATTTCCTGTGGATTTCCCAACGACCCCTTGTGGGATGATCCCAATGGACCAGTTCCACATCTGGGCGACAACAAGGAGATCCTCAAAGTTCAATAGGCCATCACCTTCCGGTATCAACAGTGGGAGATCACCAGTTGCCGGTCCGAGATCCGCATCAGCAGATTCGTCTAACCAATGGCTCGTGAATACAGCCAAGTCGGGGGCTGAAATCTGACCGTCTCCATCGTAATCCCCCGCCAGGTTGCGGATCGTAACGACGGTGTCGAGAAAAGTGGTGTCGAGATCCGCAGCGGAGAGCTGAATGGCAACAGAGGGAAACTCGCCATAGCCAAATTCAGCGAATGTGTCCCACGAAATGACTCCGGAAAACCCATCGCCTTGACGATTGACAGAAATGTCATCGGGGTCCACCTGGAACCATTCACTACCGACAGCGTATTCAAAAACCACATGGATGCTGTCGGCTTCCGAATCTGATCCCTCAAATTCGACTTCTACCAGACGTGAGAGGGGCTCTGGAATGGTGAGGCTTGAAAGCAACGGGGCATCGTTGAGATCGACTACCACCTCGATCGAGACGACTTCTCCCATCTCAATATCCGTGCCCCACATGCGAACCAGGAGATCCCCCTGGTAGCCCAAAACGTCGCCAGTTGGAATCCATGTCAGTGAATGCTCGCCAGGCTCAAAAGGACCTCCCAAATCGATGGAGATCCAGTCATTGCCGATCTGATACTCAACCGACAGCTGGACAGAATTACTCTGCACGTCTTCGATGGCCACGGAGAAGTTCCACTCCCCCGCCTCGGCCTGCTCCACCTCTGCAATACGAACACTTGGGGGTGAGTTCATCGGCACGAACGAAAAGCGCCCCCCTCCAGAACCGTCCAACTCGTCGAGCACTTCACGCGCCGTCAGCGTCAGTTCCCCCTCTGGCAGAGGAGTGCTTAGCCGCAGTCGAATTACATCGGGCGCTTCCTGAATTACTTCTTCGACGTCGAGCCCCTCAAGCTCGAACTGTGTCCCGTCACCGATGACCACTTCCCTGTCGAAGAGGACGCGCATCTCCAGACCGCCATAGTCTCCAGTCACCTCGACAATTGAGGGTCCAACGGTACTCACATGGAAAGCGACGGTATCGGACAGGCCGAGCTCTACTTCGGGCTGAAATGCGATGCGAACGTCGTATTCCCCCCGCTCCATCACGTCTTCAGTGAAGCGCCACACGACGTTGGCCGATCCTTCAACCCGGGTAGGATCGACTGTCGCAGGTCGCCACTCTACGCCATCCAGGGTGAACGACGCTCGAATCGAGACGGATTCGCTCTGATAATGGTTAGCAGCGACTTCGAGTGTAGGTGTGGGACCCGCTAACTCAGGCGCGGACCCGATATAGATTGTTGCCTCGAGGGCCGTCACTTCAAGCGTGTCGTAGGCAACTCCATCATCATTACTCGCACGCAAGTCGACTGAATACACACCAGGTTGGCTGTAGACATGAGTTGGATGCTGCTCGAAACCGATCCCCCCATCACCGAAGGCCCACCACCAGTTGTCAATGCGACCAACAGATATGTCCGTGAACTGAACGGTTAGGGGTGCCAGTCCGATCTGGGTATCGGCAGTGAACTGAGCTAATGGAATCTTCCCCTTAATCGATACGACGACGACGAGCGTGCTCTCGCCACCTTCGCCGTCGCTTAGCAAGACTGCGAGTTCTCGATCTCCTCTTTGATCCAGCACGGGGACCCATGTAAGAATGTTCTCTTCCATTGAAAGGCCTGCGTAGCTCTCAACCAACTCGAAAACTACCAGATCGCCATCTGGGTCTTCCGCGACCACTTCGACACGCAAAGTGTCACCAACGTCGATGCTCTGTGGGACCACGGGATCTGCAGTTGGTGGCCGATTCACATTGACCACAACCAACCTCAGTTGAACGATCGTCTCTGCCAGGCCATCACCTGCCGTTAAGGTCGCTTGCCATTCTCCGGCAGCCTCGAAATCCGGGGTCCAGGTAATCACGCTGTCTTGGATCGATATACCCTCGTTATCCGCTTCAAAGTTCAGGGTGACAGGATCGTCATCGACGTCGTTTACCTTGACTACATAGCCTCCACTTTCCCCCTCATGGAACACTAGCCTGCTCTCCACCTCGATCGTCGGCGGCTGGTTGACGTTGGCGACCTCGACAGAAAACGTGATCGTGCTACTGCCACCTTTTAGGTCAAGGACCTCAAACACTATTTCATATTCACCTGCCTGAGTCGCATCAGGGACCCATGTGACGATGCCAAACTCCATTTCCAGGCCTACGGGGGCGGTGACTACCCTCAATCCCAACACCTTCTCCTCAGGATCCGAAGTCTCTAGGACAATCCGCAGCGTATCGAGTTCTTCGATCGCAAACTCAGTTGTCACAGCGTGGAAAACCGGAGGATCATTGACAGACAGGACATTGATTGAGATCCAAGCCGAGGACTCGATTTGACCGTCGGACACAGCCAATTGCAGACTGTCTGGTCCGGAATACTCTGAAGCAGGTGTGTACTCTATTTGATTGTCGCCAAGTTCAACTGATCCATGATCGGGCGCGACAACGAGACGGAGGGAAGTTTCATCTCCGTCTGGATCGAAAACGGAGAGCACCAGTAGAAGCGTCTCGTCCTCATTCACCTCTGTCACTTGTGATGGCAGTGACGGCGCATCGTTGACTTGGGTCACATCAATGACGATAAACTCAATCTCTGATGTCAGTGAACTATCTGTGGCTGCATAGCCAACTGTGTCGAGTCCAGCGTAGTCAGGATTTGGAGTGTATGTAAGAACGTCCCCGGACAGCGACGCTGATCCGTGACTCGGCTGAGTCGAGAGTAAGAAATAGACCGCATCGCCATCGGGATCAGTCGCTGAGAGTTGAATCTCTGTTGCTTGATCTTCGGATGTGACCGCGTTGATTGCCTGAGGTACGGGTGCCAGGTTTCCAACGCTCACCGTGATCTGGACGACCTCTGAGTCCGAACCACCGTTCCCGTCGCTCACGGTGAACGTGACAGGGACGGTACCGGTGTCTAATGCCAGAGGTGTGTAAGAGAACTCCGAGCCGGAAAGTGCCGATCCCGATTGATTGCCCGACACCGTATAAGTGAGTACGTCCCCATCGGAGTCGGTCGCCGACAAGGTGATGGTAAGCGTCGAGCCATCAGTTTTTACTGATTGAGGACCGATGCTCGCAAGAACTGGATTAGAGTTCTGCACCCCTTCAACGGTGATCTGGACGACCTCTGAATCCGATCCTCCGTTCCCATCACTCACGGAGAAAGTGACGTTATGCGTCCCGACATCTCCGGATTCAGGAGTCCAGGAGAACGTCGTTCCAGAAAGGGAAGAACCTGCGGGATTGCCGGATACTGAGTAGCTGAGAGCGTCCCCGTCAACATCAGACGCCGACAAGATGATCGACAAGGACGACCCAGCGACCACCGATTTTGATCCCACCGAAGCAAGAATAGGACCGGAGTTAGAGGAAGAGCTTTCCGCGACAGTTATCTGAACGACTTCAGAGTCTGTTCCTCCGTTTCCATCACTCACTGTAAACGTGATGGAATGACTGCCTACGTT
>JABIQT010001054.1 GCA_018667995.1 Candidatus Latescibacterota bacterium | reverse complement strand
TCGCAGGACAGTTCCCTACCTTGCGGATCGTATTAAATCATGTCGCCCATGTGCCGATTACCGGAGGAGATCCTGATGAGCTTTGGTCAGGAGGTATTAAGGCGACGGCGGCTAATGATTACGTGTTCTGCAAGGTATCTGGTCTGGTGGAACTTACGGAAACAGTGCAGCCCCCTGACGAGATTGATTATTACAGGCCCACTCTGGACACACTATGGCATGCCTTCGGATCCGAACGTCTGGTATATGGTAGTAACTGGCCCGTATCAGCCAGATATGCGGATTACGAAAAAGTCCAGCGTTTGGCTGAAGCCTATTTCGAGCCCTTGGGGAAAGCTATCTATGAAAATGTGATGGGACTGAACAGTCAGAAGGCGTACGGATGGTCACATTCCGGGGAGTAAAACGTCACACGAAACAGCTGTCTCTTAGTGCCTTCACTAGGAGACAGCATCAACCTGCATTATTTTCACTTCGGTCTTGCGTCAATAGGTGCGTAGCCGCGGACATCTTCGCCTGTATAGATCTGCCTTGGACGAACAATCTTGAACTCTTCGTCGTTGAGCATTTCTATCCACTGGGCGAGCCATCCCGCGGTTCGTGGAATCGCAAAAAGGACAGTAAACATATCCTCCTGAAAGCCCATGGCCTGGTAAATTATCCCCGAATAAAAGTCCACATTCGGATATAGCTTGCGGTCTACGAAGAACTCGTCCTCAAGCGCGATCCGCTCCAGTTCCATGGCTACCTCCAACAGTTCATTCTTGCCCGTTATATCCAGTACCTGGGCCGTCATTTCCCTGAGTATAGTAGCACGAGGATCATAACTTTTATAGACGCGATGTCCGAAGCCCATCAGGCGAAACTTCCGGTCTTTTACGCGCTGAATGTATTCCGGAACCCGGTCTTTGGTGCCAATTTCACGCAGCATGCGCAGAACCTGCTCATTAGCTCCTCCGTGAGAGGGACCATAGAGTCCTGCCGCGGCTGCAGCCACTGACACATAAGGATCCGGTTGCGAACTGCCCACCCCACGCATGGCACTGGCGCTGCAGTTCTGCTCATGGTCGGCATGCAGGATAAATAGCACATCCAGAGCCTTCTCAAGGACCGGATTAGCTACGTACGTGCGGGCGGTCATCTTGAACATCATGCTCAGGAAATTACCCGTGTAGCTTAGTTCGTTGTCCGGGAGGGTATACGGATACCCCATGCGGTGGCGGTAGGCAAGAGCGGCAATGGTGGGCATCTTGGCGATCAGTCGGTACACCTGATGTACACGATTCTGCTCATCCATGATATCCTTCGACTCGGGGTAGAACGCGGAGAGTGCCGCCACCGTGCTGACCATTACACCCATGGGGTGAGAGTCATAGCGAAACCCGTCCATGAATTTCTTGATGTTTTCATGGATGAACGAGTGATGAATGATGTTGTACGTCCAGTCTTTCATCTCACTTTGCGTAGGCAGGCTACCAAATACCAGCAGATAGGCGACCTCGAGAAAGCTGCTTTTCTCCGCAAGTTCCTCGATGCTGTACCCGCGATACTTGAGAATACCTTTTTCACCATCGATGAAGGTAATCGCACTTTGGCAGGAGGCGGTATTGGTGAATCCGGGATCGTAGCCCATGAGCCCAAAATCATCGTCAGACACCTTGATGTCCCGAAGGTCGCCCGTATTAATCGCGGCGCCATAGGTCGGATAGGTGCCGTACTTGATAGGCAGTTCGTACTGCTTACCGGTGCGGTTATCAATTACTGTTATGGTGTCTGCCATTCCCTTCCTCCTGATAAACATGCATTTGTACGGTCAGGCTGGCTGGCTCAGTGCCAGGGACACTACTGGAAGCGCAGTTGGCTCCCCGTATATTCAATCTTCTTGTAGGCTGAATTGGTTGCTATTGATGCTTTTAGAACTTAGCAGGTAACGCCGCAATTGCAAGCACTAATTCGAGCAATTCAGCCTCAGATCAAGTGTATTTTAGCATGTTAACTATCTAATTTCCATATCTTGATTTCGATATCATATCTGATTATGTTACGTCTTCCTGGATATCAGCCAATGCCTGTCGGCTGTCGATGAAACGGTAAAACAGATTTGCCAACTATGATCCTTACTCCAGCAGAGCAGAAAAACAGCAGTCTAAGTGACGGAACTCTGACGAAGGCGCTACGACACCTCAGGGAAGCTGGATTCGTGATCCTTGAACGCGCTCTGCCCTTGGGATGGGTCGATGAAATGCGGGTTGCCTTCGAAGAGGAAGGCAGAAGGTGCGACCCACCTGAAGATGGACGTGGCGGAATAGCTATAAGATTTGAGATGCCGTTCCTTGATCCCCTCGCCGTAGAGAATCCGTTTGGGCTGCAGATTATTGAGGCCGTTCTGGGGACCGATATCTGGTCCATCTTCCCCTATCACACCAATACCACATGGCCCGGGGCTGGAAAACAACATATACACCGCGATACCTGTCACCTGTTTCCGGAGCTGCCCTATGCCCTACCCCCTTCTCTTCTGATTGTCCATATTCCCCTTGTCGATTTTTCTGACGAGAATGGCAGCACCGAGGTCTGGCCTGGCAGCCACCTTATCACCGATTCTGCGCCTGACTCTTTGAAGGCTGAAGAGATTGAGGAGCGTGCGCTGGCGTTGCCCTCGATCCGCACCAATATGCCTGCAGGATCGGTTGTAGTCAGAGATATGCGGATATGGCACCGCGGTATGCCCAATAACACGGAGACAGTCAGGACGATGCTATCCATCGTGTACTTCCGCCAGTTCCATCGCTATCCGGATCACCTTGTGAACATGGGCGGCATTCCCGCATTGGTAATGGACCAACTACCGCCTCGCGCTAAATCTATATATCGATATCACCCCATCAAAGAATCCGACAGTCATACCAGGGAGAACGAGGACATGGCTAAGGATTGATGGGATCTTCCTGGAGAGCGACGATGAACACGGTCAGTATTCCGGCAAACTTCTATCAACAATTCGATGCCGATTTCTCGTTGGAGTACCCGGGCGAAGGATATGGGGGATGGAAGCGGTCAGAAATTGATATTAGCATGGATCACACAGCTTTTGTGGTGATGCATGCCTGGG
>JABIQT010000886.1 GCA_018667995.1 Candidatus Latescibacterota bacterium | reverse complement strand
GGGTTCGTAGATTATCCTGCTCTTAAGGCCCACGATGCGCTGGCACTGGATGAATACCTGGAGAAACTGGGTAGCGTGGATCCATCTCTGTACGGCCGATCCGAGCGCCTGGCCTTCTGGATTAACGCTTACAATGCGCTGACCATAAAAGGCATTCTGCATTTCTATCCAACCAAAAGCATTCGGGACCACGTCAGCGTCTTTGGATACAGCATCTGGAAGGATTACAAGACCAATGTGAATGGGGCGGAGTATTCACTGGACGATATGGAGCACAAGATCCTCCGAAAAATGGACGAACCACGAATTCATTTTGCCATCGTATGCGCCTCGGTCGGCTGTCCGAAGCTTCTGAATGAGGCCTACACAGCCGCCAATCTCGATGAACAGCTGACCCGGAGCACCCGAGATTTCTTTTCAGATAGAGGCAAATTTATGCTCGATGCACAAAAGGGCGTGGTTTATCAATCTCCTATCATGGACTGGTATAAGGAGGACTTTGGCAGCAATCAAGAGACCAGGTTGGCCTTTATTAGACCTTTTCTTGAAAGCAGCGAAGATCGGGCTATTCTCGATCGTGACCGTCTGAAGGTAAAGAATTTGGATTACGACTGGAATCTGAATGATCAGTCACAACGTGCAACAAACGTTACGAAAAAGGAATAGTGAACGATGGCAAGTTCAGACGCTCCGGAGGCGACCACACCGGCAAAGCAAGGATCGGGCACTAAACTAATAGTCCTGATTGCTGTAGTTGCCGCTGGCATCATGGTGTTTCAGTTCACGCCATTGAGTGAGTATCTGAAGCCTGAAAAATTGCAGGCCTTCTTTCAGTCCATTTCGGGACACTGGTGGGCGCCTTTGGCATACATTGCTGTCTACGCCGGTGGGACGCTGGTGGCGGCTCCCGGGCTCCTACTTACCATACTTGGTGGCCTTACATTCGGAACAATAAACGGCACAATATATGTCATCGTGGGGGCCAATATAGGCGCCAACTTAGCATTTGGGCTCGCGCGGAAGCTGGGCAGGGATTTCGTGGCGGGAAAAGTGAAGGGCCCCATAGACGCGATTGATAGACAACTTCGGAACCAAGGACTTCTAAGAGTCCTTCAGCTTCGCCTCATTCCGGTCGTTCCATTCAACATGCTGAACTATGCCTGCGGGCTATCCGCGGTAGATCATACGCATTATATGCTCGGTACGCTTTTCGGAATGATACCGGGAATCTTCGTTTATGTTTATAGTGCTGCAGCCCTCGCCCAGTTGTATTTCGCTGGTTCCGGGGTGGCGGACGAAGCAGCGATTGCTGCGGCCCGCCAGACAGCAATCACCAACGTGGGGCTCTCAATAGGTCTCTTGGTTCTCGTCTCCCTTGCACCCTATCTCTACAAGAAAATACGTGGTGGATCTGAAGCTGAACCTGAATAGGTGATTTTGGGATCGTTGCTGGGATGTGGATGCGTTCCTGTTGACCTTCGACAGATTTTGAGTTACTTGTGAGCGGCTGTAGATGCCACGAAGGTATATGGACGTAAATAGTTACCCACTCATAGATGGATTCCCAGGAGCATGCAATGCCCGATGATTTGCAGCAATTTGTCGACGCGGTGACCCACGCCGACGTGGATGGTATAAAAGAGATCCTCTCCAGATCTGAAACAGTGCGTAATCAGATAGACGCCCCGCTCTTCTCTTCAGATATGCCCGCCTTGGTCCTCTGTCGAAATAACCGTGACGTAGTCGATGTACTACTGGACAACGGTGCTGACATTAATTCGAAAAGTCAGTGGAAATATGGTGGATTCGGCGTGCTACACAATACATCTCCAGACATGGCCAGATATTTCATAGACCGGGGAGCGAAAGTCGACTTGCATGCCGCCGCGGCCCTCGATCTGATGGAGGTGGTCGAGCGTTTGATTAGGGAAGAGCCCTCACAGGTGAATGCTCCCGGTCCTGATGGTCAACGTCCCCTTCATTTTGCGGCTAGTCCTACGATGGTAGAATACCTGCTGGATAAAGGCGCTCACATCGACGCGCGGTGCGCCGATCACCAATCTACTGCGGCCCAGTATGCTACAAAGGACCCGCATCGCTGTCGCTTCTTGATGGAGCAAGGCGCAGAGACTGACATCTTCATGGCGTGTGTAATCGGTGACGCAGCCCGGGTTCAGGCCATGATCGATTTGCAGCCCGATGTGATCAATGCGCATACGCCTTGGGGATTCAACGCCGATGAAGATGGTGTTGGATACGACCATCCTCCGACTCCGGAAGGCACCTCGGCCCATATCTATCTTTGGACACTTGGTGTTAACGTCACACCTCATATGGTCGCTTTAAAGCACGGGCACGAAGACGTGCACCATCTGCTAGTCGTGAATAGCAGCCCGCTCAGACAGATGATGGACGCTTGTGTACGGGGAGATAGCGAAGCCGAGGAACGAATACTTACAGCCCATCCGGGAATGGATCGTCAGGTCTCCGTTGCTGAGGCTGGCGTAATGGGGGGGCGCGGACTTTATGAATACCACTTTGAGAAACAGGAGGGGGCGTCTGGCGCGGTACGTACCATGGTGGATGCCGGATTTCCCTTGACCATGAAGGCCGAAATGGGTGCTACACCTCTCCATTGGGCTTGCTGGTATGGAGCTGAGGATGCGACTAAGAACCTGCTCGACTTCGGGGCTCCCCTCGAGATCAAGGACGATACTGTTGATAGTACTCCGCTACAGTGGGCGGTGCATGGATTGATTCATGGCCATCACTCCTACGGTGGCCACCTGAAGATTGTCCACGATCTCCTGGCCGCCGGAGCTGATGCAGGGGAAGTTTCCATTCCTTCCGGGAATCGGGAAATCGATGCCATGGTGGGTGAGTATCAAAAGGTTTAGCGCATTCCACCTGGCACCCGTTGGTCGGCACTTAGGCCCAATTCCCTACGCATCCGAGGGTCATCCGAAGTAGTTCGGACGCCATGTGGCATCGAAGACACGCATCAGGTTTTCACCCAGTATTTTCTTGATATCCTCGTCACTGTAGCCCGATTCGACCAATCTGTGTGTCAGGTACGGGAAATCTTCGATGCCATTGAAATCGGCGGGCTGCCTGTTGTTATTATCGGCGGGCTGTGCCAAGCGGTCGAATTCGTCAGTGACGCTGCCATAGGGCAGAGCATCATCGTCGAAGTCATGCTTGGGATAGGCGCCCATAGTACCCATGGAGTCTGTCGAGACGCCCACATGGTCGATGCCCACCAGATCGATGGTATATTCGAGACACCGAATGTAGTCGGATAGTGTCGGCATGCCTGGAGTGCCATTCCAGATGAGCGGTGCCCATGTGGTGACGCAAACAACGCCCCCGCTATCGGCGATGGCGCGGATCTGATCGTCGGAGATATTG
>JABIQT010000884.1 GCA_018667995.1 Candidatus Latescibacterota bacterium | reverse complement strand
TGTTGCTGCCTCTTCCGTTCGAGAAGTCACTACACTCCAGGCTCCGGGGCGCACAGCTTTGTCTCTAAAGACATACTTGTTCGATCATCCTTTTGTATACATCGACTGCTTCGTGAAGCTGTGATACATCGACGTATTCTCCCACCGTATGGGCCTGTTCTATGCTTCCGGGGCCCAGGATGACGAGGTCTATGGGTTTGTCATGAAACTGTAGTGCGTCAGTCCCATAGGGTACGGTAGCGGGTGCCTTGTTTGAGGAGGCCTCTGAGGCAATTCGCACGATATCAGAATCCGGTGCCACATAGAACGGCTGTGTGATGTGGGAAGACAAGATCTGAAGGCCGTGGCTAGCCGCTTTCTCCTCGATGATTGCTACAAGTTCCTCACTCTTATCGCCAGGCATGGTGCGGAAGCAGATGTGGCAGGTGGAACTTGCCGCGAAGACATTTTGTTTCGTCCCGTAGTCGTTGATCGTCATGTTGAAACCGTTGGTGGGCGGACTGAATTCCTCATTCATAAATCGCGCGTCCGTCTTTACTGCTTTACAGAGTTCAGCCATTTCAGCTAGAAAGGGCGCGATCAGAAAATTGGCGGACACACCCAGTTCCGTGCTCGTATGGGCTGCCTTTCCGGTGGCCTGGACGATTACGTTGGAGCTGCCTTTGTGGGCATAAACGGGGGTCAGGCTGGTCGGTTCTGCCACGACTCCCATGGTAGGCATAGCCTCATTGAAGAACTTCGATTCCTGTGCCACCTGGCGCGCGCCTGCACCGCCCACCTCTTCATCTGCGGTCGCCGTAACGAATATGGGCTTCTTGAGCTGACTGGCGTCGTAGGCTGCCGCCGCAATCATGGTAGCGGCAAGGGGGCCCTTCATATCGCAGCTTCCCCGACCATATAGCCGGTCCTCCTTGACAACCGCCTTGAAGGCCGCCCAATCGCGTTCCTGGCCAGGCACCGTATCCGTATGGGACATAAAAGCAAGTCCACCTGTCCCCTCTCCTTTGCGTCCGACGAGGCTGACTTTCCGTTCTCCACTGTCGTCCGTGAACTCCAGTCGCTCGATCTCCAATCCACAGGCGACCATGCGTTCCTCCACCAGGTCGGACACGGGGACATTACTGATCTTGCTCTCCGATGGTACATTTATAAACTCTGACGTGAGTTCGACGGGGTCGAATCCCATTTTGGTTCCTTTCGCTTACGAATGGAAACAGTTCTGTTTAGTGCCGACATCGCTGCTTGAGTATTATTGCTTTCTTATGTATTTGTGCATCCGGCTTTTTTCATCTATGAGGACCTCACCCGTGTACAGGTCACCGTGAGAGTCCATCCAGATGCCGTGAACACCACCAAGGAAGCCGTTGGGACCATCGCTCGGTTTTCTGCCACCCCACTGCGTTATCAACTGCTGATCCATGGTGTAGATACTCAGCTGATGCTGCAGCTCAGCCACATAAACCACCTCTTCGTTAGGATCGAAGAAAATAGTGTTCGGCTCGGCAAGGCCATTCCATTCCGAGAGGTAGTTGCCGTCCAGATCGAAGATCTGGATGCGATCATTAGCGCGATCACAGACCCAGACACGTTGATGCCGGTCTATTCGAACACAATGGGAAAGTTCAAACTGTCCGGGCCCGGTACCCCATTCCCCCCACGAATGTAACAGAGTTCCGGTCGAGGAGTATCTATGCACGCGGGCGTTGCCGTACCCACCGGATACATAGATGTCACCAGATGGTGCCACCACAAGATCTGTGGGCTGCCGGAACGGAATCCCATCTTCTTGTCCTTCGGTGCCGGGGGTGCCCATGGTCATAACGTGCTCGCCCTTTGCGTTAAACTTATAGATGGCATGGGCACTGAAGGCTGTGCAGAACACGTTGTCGTCCTGATCTATGAACAGTCCGTGGGCCGTGTTTTCTGGCAGTATATCCTCGCCCCATGTCTCCAGCAATTTACCTTCACGACTGTAGACGTTCAGCGGCTTCTCACTTCTGCCATAGACAAAGACCCGGTCGTTTGAATCGCAGGCCATGCCTACATTCCATCCCCATCGCCACTCCGATGGTTGCTCTCCCCAGCCTTCTGCTATCTCATAAGTGAACGAACCTGAGCCGACTGTCATTTTGTGGACTCCTTAAGGATTAGATTGGGCATCGGTTTTGGAAGCCATTGTCCTACGGCCCATATTATTGAATTGTCTGGCATGTGTACTTTCGACAGAGACCAGAAATCTATGTATGTAGGCTATGGTTTTGAACCTTAGTACCTCATTGATTCCATGACGTTCGCATTTGGGCTATCCTGCAATCACCTATTTCTGCGAGGCTGGACTCGGTATTCAGCCCGAATTGCGAAGCGGCATAAAGTGGCTCATCATCGGCAAGTCTCAGTGAGGCCTCAGTTGGACCGGCCACCCCACGCGGACATTTCTGCACGCAATTCCGGGGAGAGACCGAGATTGTGAGCCTCTATGGCATTGTCTATCTGCTCAGTCTTTCGAGCTCCAACCAGTACGGACGTAACATCGGGATTGGACATTGCCCACGCCATGGCAAGACGTACCATGGGTTCACCGATTTCGTCTGCCTTCTTGCGCAAGGCGCGCACCATGTTGAAATTGTCTTCGTTGAAGTAAATATCGGCATGCCCGGGTATAATATGGAACCTGGATCCTTCGGGGAATTCGCCGCGATCAGGTGTGTACTTTCCGGTTAAGAATCCCGCGGCAAGGGGACTATACGTAGTGGTGGAAATCTGTTGCTCCCGACACAAGGGGAATAGGTCATTTTCGGCTTCCGGAGCGGCGAGACTATAGGGAGGCTGGAGCACTTCGAAGCGGGGATAACCGTGACGTTCGCTACTCTGTAATGCCTCCCGAAGCAGGGGCTCTGTGAAATTACTGCACCCCAGGGCCCGGGTACGACCTGCCTTAACGTGGGCCGCCAGCGCATCAAGGGATTCATCGATGGGGACATTTGCATCGGGGGAGTGGATTTCGTAGATGTCGACGCTATCGATTCCGAGACGATCAAGACTGGCATTCATGGCCGATTCGATGTTTTCAGGACTGCTCCCGCTACTCACTTTGGAGCATATCACCACATCGTCTCTGCATCCCCGGTCTTTCATCCAACGACCGATGATCAGCTCTGACGAGCCCACATCACCAGTTACCTCCCGTACATCATCCACCCCGAGCACATTGCGCCTATAGGTGCGTGCATTCCCTCCACCGTAGGCCTCCGCCGTGTCGAACCAGTTGATCCCGCTTTCGACTGCATAGTCCATAATGCGGTACGAACTCTCTTCGTCTATTTCCCTGCCGAACGTGACACAACCAAGTCCTATAGGACTGATCTGAATATCCGTTCTTCCGACACTGCGCAACTCCATATGATGGCTCCTTATGCCGTTCTAAAGTCCGTCCACGTATCCCTGTCCCCATTGCTCGGTCCGTGGTTCACGGAAATCACCGGAGAGGGGCATGATGGACGTCTGGCCGCCGTCTATTATGATTGTCTGGCCAAGAAGGTATCGTGATTCGTCGCAAGCCAGATAGGTCGCCAGATGCCCGATGTCCTCTGGTGCACCGACGAATCCTGCGGGAAGGTCTTTTCCCAGTGCCTCGGTGTCGATATCATCGCCAAGCACTTTCAAATGGTTCTCCACGAGAATCCAGCCAGGAGCAATGGCGTTTACACGAATACCCTTGGGGCCCAATTCCAGGGCCAGCACACGCGTGAATCCTACGATCGCACTCTTGGTGGCGGCATAGATGGTATGTTCGGTCATGCCTGTGGAGGCGTGTACTGACGAGAGGTTGATGATCGCGCCACTTCCTTGAGCCACCATGGCTGGCGCCACGGCCTGTGTGGTGAAGTACATGCCTCGAATATTCACGCCAAATAGGGTATCGAATTGGTCCGGAGTGACGTCAAGAAAGGGCTTGTTCATGGTGATCCCGGCATTGTTAACCAGGATGTCGATTCCATCGAGGTAATCCATGGCACGGGCTGTCATCTCGTTCAATGCCTCAAGGTCACGCAGGTCCGCCTGGAAGGCTTGTGCCTCTCCTCCTGTCGACGTGATTTGCTCCACGGCGGACTCGGCACCCTCCGCGCTATGTGCGTAATGCAGCGCTACCCTCGCGCCTGCTGCCGCATAGGCCAGCGCGATGCCCCGACCAATGCCGGTGCCCGAGCCTGTGACCAACGCCCGCATGCCAGCTAAACGACCTTCTTCAGCCATCGTTCTTCATCCGTTTCATTGGAATTACATGCGCTATTTTTGTGAGGTCTCAAGATAAACGCGACCTACTGAGGGTGCAAGTCGGATTGTCTCTGTTGGTCCCGTTTTTTCTTGACCCGATCTTACTGAGATATATGGTATAACAGACCTCCCTCTATAGTCTTCGTCATGATTTCGTCTAACCTTTTCAGCCTGATTCATGAACCTGCGCTCTCTTAATTCTGGCGTCGGAGAGATTCACACCTACTGCGGAGTCGCAAGGGCAGGGTTGCGTATACGTGTGGGTGGTGAACGTTTGGGGGGCGGTGCCTCCCGCGTAGTCTCTTAACATGACGCATAATTCGGTAGTGAGGCCTCAGGGCAAGTCATCAGCTTCAGAAGCCGCCCTGCAATCGGTTCCATCCTAATTGGAGACATCCATGGCAGAAAATGAAGAATCATACATCGATGCGAAGGGCCGTCAGCGATGGAGCCGTAATGACAAACTTGGGCGTCAACTGCAGATGTTGTACGACATTCTTGTCATCGGCGGATATGACGAGTCCCATGCACGCAGATATCCGCAACTGGCATATACCATATCACGGCATCACGAGAGCATACAGGTCATGATGGAGGAGGGGAGGTTGACGGAGATACCAGGAATAGGTGGTGTCGTAGGGCAGATCATTACCGAATTCCTCAAGACCGGGACCTGCTCCAAGTTAGAGGAATGGGCGGAGGGTACGCCCCGTTCGGTGCTGGACCTGACTGAAATTCCGGGACTGGGCGCTAAGACCGTAGGCACGCTGTATCGTGATCACGGGATAGATGGTCTGGAAACTCTAAAGGCGGGTATAGAGGATGGCACCGTAGATGGCATCAAGGGAATCGGGAAGAAGATGGTGGAGAAAATGCGGCAGACGATAGCCGACAGAGAGGAATAGCGCTCTCGATGGCCCGAATAGTTCGGCGATCTGCTTATCCTAGTAATTTGTTGGATATTGATATTGTCCGACTGCCACTCGTTTTTTGGCCGCCCCATTCCATTGCTGCAACGTACTACGGGCCTCTTGAGAATGCATGCCCACCAGGAATGGAATTTCTCTGTTAACACATTCCGAAGCGAATGACTCTTATATATAGGTCACTACATCAGAGGCTATAGTGAAATTCGCAAACAGACATACTCCCGGAATTTGCCAAGGAGGCAGAGATGAGACCATTTAGCACAGTTGTCGTATGCGCCGTATTTGCGATGGTATCGGGGACGGCGTTCGGTCAGGATAGGGCCCGTGACGAAGTAAGGATTCGGGAACGTACGGAACGGCTCATGGAGCGTGCAGAAGTCCGTGAGGGTCGGGCGGAAACGCGCAGCGGGCGGGAAATTGCCCGGCAGGATCGTGCACGAAGGGTGTTGGATGAGGACGATCGTGGTGAGGCCCGTAGTCAGATGGAAATTGAGCGCGAAAATAGAAACGTAGAACGCACCCTACAGGAGGAAGGGCGTCTCCGGGATAGCCGAAATCGAGACAGAGAGGCAATAGAACGCATTGAGAT
>JABIQT010000882.1 GCA_018667995.1 Candidatus Latescibacterota bacterium | reverse complement strand
TGTTGTAGCGCATCCCTGCAGATCGTCTATTGTTCTATAGATTTGACTGAATCTCTGCCTATCAGAGTCAACAGGCGGTCCGGGAAATCCGTCATGATTCCGTCAACTCCCATATCTATAAGCCTCTGCATCTCCGTGATTTCATTGATGGTCCAGACATGAACCGCCATGTTGTGTTCATGGGCATTTCGAATGAATCGCGCGTTGACGATATCGATCTGTCCCATCCTGGGCGGAATCTCAAAGGCTTGCGCCGAAGCATGATATGCGCCACTCAATCGAAGCGTATTTAGCAGAAAGAAGAGGAAGGCATCTAACGGTGTTGTAGCGGACCCGATCAGAGGATATGCGCTCTGTACTTCCTGGATAGTACTGCCCTGGAATGAGGCTACCAATATTTGATCCGGAGTTCCCGACTCTTTGACAGCCGACACGAACCGATCTACGATTGAGGGTTCTGTTTGCTTTAGTTCTACAATGAGTCGTATATCCGGGAATGTTTCGAGCACGGATTGGAATGATGGGACGGTAACTCCCACGCCACGAAAGGGGTATGACGCTCCGTCGTCATCAGTCCACCAGTACCCTGCATCCAGTTTCTGCAATTCGCCAAATGTGAGATCGGTTACGCGTCCTGATCCATTGGTCGTGCGGTTGACCTCGCTATCGTGCATCACAATAAGCGTACCATCGCGCGTGGCCTGAATGTCCATTTCAAGCACATCAACGCCGGATTCGCTAGCCTTCCGAAATGCCTGCATGGTATTCTCAGGCCACTGACCTCGGCCTCCGCGATGAGCGATGACGAGAAATTCATCCGTATCTGTGAATGGATGGGTAGTGACCGGTTCAGACGTTGCGGCCAGCACAGCTATAATCAGTATACCGGCCCCAGCCAGCCCCAGAATCGAACGTTTACACCACTTCCAAAACATAGATGCCCTTCTCGAAATCATCCACAGCGATGAGCTCTAAAGTGACCAGTCACAGAGTATGCGTTCTACTTCCTCAGCGTGGTGACTCTCGTCACGAATCATGTCTTCTAGCTGGACCTTCAGTCCGATATCGCCAATGGCATCGGCTTCCTCGGCATGCTGTACGTAGGCTTTGACGATATTCCGTTCGTCTGCCAGCATCGACTCCAAATTCTCCCGATTGGAATCACCCACAGCGACAGGACGTGGGACCGTGGTCGGTTCGCCACCCATGGCAACGATCTTATTGGCCAGATATTGGGCGTGAAGCTGTTCATCCGCGACCTCAGCAAGATAGAACTGCACCAGTTGGGGCCGATACGGGCCCGTGGCCTTTGCCGCATAGACAGTAAATTGAATGATAGCGCCCAATTCGGATGCCAGGTCCTCGTTCAGGTGATCGATCAGCGTCTGTTTATCCACAATGTCCTCCAGTTAAATTAATGAACTAACAATGAAATGGTATGAATCAGGAGTCCTGCCAATCCGCCAACTATGGTGCCATTGATCCGGATGAACTGCAGGTCGCGACCAACTTGAAGCTCTATTTTTCGTGACGTCGCGTCCGGGTCCCACTGCCGGACTGTATCAGAAATAAGACGGCCAATCTCATGGCCGTATGATTGCATAAGGTATTGAGCAATTTCTTTGATCCACCCATCGATTTTTGCCATCATTTCTTCATCCTTCAGGAGGATCTGACCTATTTGGGCCATGCCGCGCTCTATGGGACCATCGCCGGCTACCAGCGTGTTGGTGCGCTCTCGCAAGATCGATGCCTTGATTTCAAGCCAGAGGGTGCGTGAGAACTCCTGCAACGCTGGATGGTTCAAGAGCTCAGTTTTGAGCTCCTCTCCTTTTGCGATGATTGCGGGCTCGAACTTCAACCGGTCGATGAATTCCTGAACCGTTGTGTCGAATCGTTCTTGCAGCGGGTGCCCGTCACTATCGACTAATTCGAGGTCCAATTTTTCAAGACCACCCAGAATCCGGCTATATACCTTTTCGTCAATAGACCAGGGCAACCACCAGGGCGTTTCATCGATGATTTTTCGCTGGATCGCGCCGCGATTTTCCTCGACGAGATATCTTAGCAGCTTTACCAGACCAATCAAGAGCTCCCGTTGCTTTGGACCCGATACTGCGACATCCAGGAGCTTTCCAATAATGGGTGCCACCTGGGTATTGCGTACCCGAGCCAACACACCTCGCTCAATCATGGATTGAACGTCCTCGTCCCTCACGACCTCTAGTATTCCCTTGAAACCTGCCCTTGCAAGATCAGCGACAGTACGGCTGTTGTCGGGATGGGCAAGCCATTCTGCGGTGCGTCTTGCGATTTGAACCGACGCCAACTTCTGGGAGACGACCTCACTGGTCAGGAAATTCTGCTGGATGAAGCCGCCAAGGCGATTACCGAAGCTGTTCTTCTTGTTGGGGATGATGGCCGTATGGGGGATCCGTATCCCCAGAGGATGTCTGAATAGTGCTGTAACCGCAAACCAATCGGCTATGGCACCCACCATCGCGGCTTCCGCTCCAGCTTTTACAAATCCTATCCAGAACCCACCTTGATTGGACAATTCAAGGCTGAAATAAAGCACCGTCATGCCAAGAAGAAGAGCAGTTGCGGTTCGCTTCATCCTGGTAAGGTCGGCGGATTTCTTAGATTCATCTGCCCATTTTGGCAGATCTGGCGATGGCTTGCTCATGGCCACAGGTCATTCCTCGTCAAGAATCACTTCATCGGGTACCTCATTCAAAGCGTAATAGGAGTGCCGCATGCTGTCCGGATACACCTTTACAATCCTGAATCCCGATGGATCATCACCCAACGGCTTTCCTATGGGGCCCGTCGTGATCATCTTCATGCCATCGGTTTCCCCATAGCTGTTTCTGTGGTAATGCCCCGCAAAGATAGCTTCGACTCCGTATTTCTCGAACAATTCAAGATGCTCTTTACGTCTTTCTATGGGTATGTTGAAGTACTGATCATCCTCGTCTGCCGTCTCTAAGAAGAACGGATGGTGAGTGAATACGAAGATATGCCGATAGCGTCCAGCATCTGCTCTGCGCAATTCCTTCTTCAAGAAGCTAAGTTGCTCCTGGTAAGCCGCCATTGCAGAGTCTGGCGAATGAACCAGTGAAGAATTCAGAGTGATCCCGTACGTTCCCTTATATCTGAAGCCATATTTCTCGTGACTGATTCGTTCGCGATACCAATCGATGCTTTCAGGTGTTGGCTCGTTCTTTACGTCGTGGTTTCCGGGTGCGAGGTAGATGGAGATCGTCTTGTCCAAGAGGCTGCAGATCCGAAGGAATTCGTCTGTCTGGGCCTCATCTCCCGGCCGATTTAACAAATCGCCACATATTACAATGAACGCCGGTTTTAGGCGATTCGCGTGCTCAATCGCGGTAGTGAACAGTTCGGTTTCTCGCGCGAAATCTGCATTGTCGGTGTACATCCCCAACTGAGGATCAGCCATCTGTATAAAGAAGAACGGCGAGGCTGGGGGACCATTGCCGCAGCCTAGTCCAAGTACCACGATGATTGACAGGATGAGTTTCATACTGTGCATTACTCGCCTCACATGGATAGCAGGGCTTTCACTACGCCGTTTTCTGGATCCAACCACCCCGGGAACTCGTCGATCAACTGTGAGGGGTTTGCTCTATGGGTAATCCAGGGTGCGGTGTCAATGTTGCCATTCGACATGTGCTCCATGACGTTAAGCAGGTCTGATTTTTGCGCATTTCTACTGTTAAGTAGCGTCATTTCACGCCTGTGAGACTCAGAACCGACAAATGAGATCTGCTCCGTAGTAATTCCCACGAGGACCAGACGTCCTCCGTTGGCAACGTAGCTGAACGCCCCCATCATTGATCGCCTACTTCCCGTCGCGTCAAAAACGGCCGTGGGGAGTTCCCC
>JABIQT010000880.1 GCA_018667995.1 Candidatus Latescibacterota bacterium | reverse complement strand
CGAAAGAGAAATCTGCCATGGCCTGTTCGCCGCTCTGCTGGTTCGGATGGGATCATGTCTATCCCTACGATCGAATGCTGTATGCTGCAGAACCCTGGCGCCGCTCAGGGCACTCGCTAACCGCACGAAATATCCGACTCATGTAATGGAATTACCTTACTACATGGAAGCCTAGGTGTCCTGTTTACTATTGGATAGTACCGATGTGGTGCGCATTTGGAGTGATATCCAATGAAAATCAATCCATAGCGGTATCGTCCTGAGAAGATGCTGCCAGTCTTCTGCGTCGTGTGACCCTTAGAATACAAAGAGTAACCAGGCCCGGCACGCCCATCAGGACGAATTCTTTGACAAAAGGCAGTGTATAACGCAAGCCAGCTGGCAGGCCTCCTGAATTGGGCTGTTCTTCTCGCTGATTACGCTCATCTGGAGTAGGTTGTTCAGACCTAGATCGCATGTTCTGAGCCCATTCCGTGGTGGCCAGAGGGCGGGAAGCCAGGACTACGCCCAGTGATAATACCAGAATGATCGCGGTTCGTTTTATCGTTCTTATCATGCCGCTTTGTCTCCTTGCAGGCCAAATGAAGTACTCTGAATGGGTTTACGGAGTATATGCCGTTTAGCCATTTGAACGAGCCATGGCCAGTGCATCGCCAGGTGCACACCCAGCATCATCAGAAATAGATTAGATGTGATATCGTGCATAGATAACCAGAATAGATCTGGTATAATCGGAATACCAATGGCAGGTAGAGCGACTTCGGAAACCACAATGCCGGAAAAGATAACAACGGTCATCATGACAAATAGGATCATATCCCAGGTGTGATTGAATCGTGTCTTACCCGGTATACTTGAGAACATGCGCGTTGTTGTACGAACAATCCACTTCCAGCTCATCAGCAAATGAGCAATGAGAAGAGGAATGAATGCAAAGCTGATCCATTCGTGTATTGGGACTCCGGTTGCTTGAGGCGCAGACACAACTAGGAACAGAGCGAAGAGTCCTACATCCACATATAGCCTTGTGCAATTGCTTGAACGAGGTGTCTTTCCCATTGTTTAGATCCTCTCAAAAAGAATGCAGGCACATCTTTCCTGGTAAACGATCTTGTATCGAATGTTTAGACAATCCATTCATCATTCCTATTCCCGACAAAAGCCCTGGCTATTGCAGAAGACATAAACGAGGAGAGAGCGGCCTATATGAGGGTTTCCGGGCAGTCATTAAGCGAATTTGACGACTGCTAAGTCGATGCGCTGGACGATGAAGCCCTGTGGTCCTTGAGAGCGGAATACTAGAATAATGCTGAAAGTGAATCAGTTCCGACGAGACTCGACACGCGGGCGCCTCACCCACTGATCCTATTCCGGCCTGGAATCCGGCCAAATGTCGATTGAAGAACTTCAGTGATCTCCAATGTATTGAGGCACTACCCTCAAGAGCCTGGGGCGGTCACAGTTTGAAACAGAAGCGACTGGGCGAGGATTTGAACTATCAAAGCTATTGATCACGACCAAGGCTTCGATTGAGATGATAGAATGTCTCGATAGGGACGTAGTACAGGCGGGACGAGTTGATGGTCTTGTCGAGGTGATGTAGAAACCTGCGGGATATATACCGGATTTAGAAAAACTACGACTGTCAGAAGCGAACGACACACATCTATATTTCGGATACTGGCAGCCAATACCAATCACATGGACCGGAACGGCGTCCGTTTCCTGAGCCCAGGCGCCAGATTGGTCCGCGTACTACATATCCTGAGTCCAATCGCCACGCAAATCATCCGGCAAACCACAGCTGAGTTATGGAAATCCTATATTGGCGAGTCGAATCACGATTTTGGTCGCTGCGCACGGAAGTATAGGATTTACGTTGGACTTGCTTGATTTTCGGGTTAAATTGGACTGGCCGATGGAATATCCCAGGGCGAAGGAGTTGCAGCACTTTGGCTATACAGCCTCCTCATGGCGGCGATACCTGGTGCTGGAGGGTATACAACGCACCATTTGACAACAACTTACGACGTTCAGCTCAAAACATATGTAACACAAAATACCGAATAATGAAATGGGCGGCAGTCGCGAATCATAATCGCATTTACTGCCTTTCAATCGGGATTCGGTACCGTGTTGCTGCAAAGGCTCATTGGATCGGATCAGGGCGTCTCGGAGACCGATAGCGAAATAGGCCTCAAAAAAACAGACAGTGTGGGGGTCCCGCAACAGCAAATCAACACAGTACGCCGCTGTTTTCCAACTACTCATACACCACCTTGAACTATGATATGGATACATTATTTTACATAGATTGACGCAAATACGCTCTTAATAAGGATAAAGCGATGAAAAAGGTTTTGATGATACGTCCCAAAG
Organism: Candidatus Latescibacterota bacterium; assembly: GCA_018667995.1. Lineage (GTDB taxonomy): Bacteria > JAAXHH01 > JAAXHH01 > JAAXHH01 > JABIQT01 > JABIQT01. Next base: position 3,368 of record JABIQT010000880.1, on the reverse strand, counting down.
ACCCAGTAACATTCTGGAGTTTTAATTGGCCGATAAAGGCGCTGGGCAAAAAAACTGCATTCCCGGCACTGGCATTATTGACTATTGCCGGTTCGATGCCTGAAGATGAATATGATATTCGAGTGGTAGACATGAATGTTTGTGACCTCACAGATGAGGATTTATTGTGGGCAAATGTAGTATTTACCTCATCCATGATAATTCACTGGGAATCACTTAAGGAAGTTATTGCCCAATGCAATGGTTTGAACGTGCCTGTGTTGTGCGGAGGTCCATTGCCTACACAGTATCATGCGGAAATAGAAGGAGACGCTGTATTCTATCTTGGTGAGGCAGAAAATGGATTCTTAGATGTTGTAGAGCGTATGGTTTCTGATGATTACAAGATCTCCCGCGAAGTTATTGATTACCGTGGTGAGTTTCTGAACTTGGATATTACTCCTACACCACGCTGGGATTTGATTAATTTGGACGACTATGGTTCTATGGTAGTCCAAGGCACTCGTGGATGCCCAGAAAAGTGCACTTTCTGCAATATCCCTGCGTTGTATGGCAAGATCACTCGTTTGAAGGATGATATTACAGTAGAGATGGATGCGTTGTATAAGGCTGGCTGGCGGGGATCCATTATGTGGGTCGATGATAATTTCATCGGAAACGCCGATAAGATATGCCAAGTCCTAGAAGAAGAGATTATTCCATGGCAAGAGAATCATGGATTTCCGTTTGGGTTTAATACCCAGGCAAGTGTTCGTGTTAGCGATAATCCAAGACTTATGAAATTAATGTTGCAGGCTGGATTTGATAGGATTTTTGCGGGCATTGAGTCTCCAGTTAAGGAAAGCCTTAAATCTATGGGTGCGCAAAAGAATCTGCAGGGCGATACGCCCTTGTTAGACAAAGTGAATACGCTGCAGACCGCAGGATTTGAGGTGCAAGCTGGATTTATTATGGGGCTTGATACTGATCCGGAAAATATCGGAGAGGTGATGCTTGAATTTATACGACAAGCCGGAATACCCATTGCAATGGTTGGACCTCTTGGGGTTTTGCCTGATACAGCTGACTACAAAAGATATGAACGCAAAGGCAGGCTGGTTAAGGATGTAAGGTATGGCGGTGACTCTGGTATTTTAGGAGGAAAGTTAAGCTTTGTTCCCAAGTTGGGCTCCGAGTGGCTTTTGAGTCAACATCGCAATCTGGTAGGCATCCTAAACAGTCCAGAGATATTCTTTGAGCGGTGTTTAACCATGTTTAAGAAACAGAAGGCACCACAGACGCACTCAAAAATGTCCATTGGCTATTCTGAACTTCGAGCAACCATGTTCTCGTTGTGGTATCAAGGTATAGCGGGAAGCTATCGAATGGAGTACTGGAAGTTTCTTGCCAAGGTCGTACGTAATCATAGTGCGTTTTTGCCGAACGCTGTGAGGCTTGCAGTGCAAGGTCATCACCTTATTACAACGACCGAGCAGGCTTTGCGGGTCGATGAAGTACGAACCTTTATGGAGATAGCTGCCGGTGAATTCAGGGAGCTCGCTCAAGGTTCGCGCGAAGCTTTTCGGTCAGCAGAAGCGCAGGCGTGTTTGCTTGTAGATAGGCTGCGCTCGCGTTTATGTCATGTACAAGATGGTTTACCTGATCTTCATCAAAGGGCTCGTATTTTGAAAAAGGCCGCGAGCAAGTATCGTAAATCCGTGGGGCCCATGTTTCGGAGTCAGCTCGATGAGCAGATTATACGATTTCGCGCTAAGTTGGATAGTATAGTTCTAGATTCTCAACAAGAGGATCTGGTTCAGTAAATACAGAAGCGCTCCGGTATAAATCGGAGCGCTTTTATTATGTACGATCGAATTAGCCTGCCAGTGTAAGCCTCCCCAGAATCTGTACCATCGATAATTGGAGTTCTCCCGCATAGTTTCTATCGTCCAGGGAAGGCTTTTTATGCGTAAGTCGCGGTTTGCCGAGACGCATCAGATACACCTGGATTTCATCAAGCCCGGCATGCCCACCGAGAACTCCTTTCTCGAACGATTTAACCGGCGATGACGGCCTGAAGTACTCAACTGTTGCTTGTTCAAGAAGCTCCCCGAAGCTAGTCAGAACACCGGAGCGTGGACAGAGAGGTGCCACGTACAGGCACCTCACACCTGCGGAGTAGCTCGCCGCCAACAACCCGTAGGAAACACTAAGTACTCAGTGGCCCTAAAAAAGGGAAGCTTACACGTTGAATAGTCAAAATCACCAACTTATCAGTAGCTCCGAAAACGGGCAGGCTTACGTTGTGTGCATGACTTCGCGAGCGCCCTGAATGGCGAATTAGCAACGTATATTCTCCACAACATTATACCATTCCAGCGTATATACACCCGCCGTAGATTGATGGCGGCTATGAATCAGAAATGAAACCTACTATCTGTTATGTGTCAACTATTGATAGAGAAAACATATTTAGACTGAGAGAGGATCTTCAGGGGACACAATCTGTGCGCATGGTTTTCGCCGATTCACAAACGAATTTGACAGATTGCAGCAGCTCCGGTCTATGATAGCGTCCCTGAGTTTCGACGTTCGCCTGGAGGCTCAATCGCGCTGACTGAGAGTTCAACTAGCCAGTATGGCCAAGAAGAAAGGAAGACACACTCTTGAAGAAACGAAAGCTCGGGAATACTGGAATTGGTGTCTGTCCCCTGGTGATCGGCGGACATGGGATCTTGGGAGGCCAGGCGGGCCATCCGGAACAGAGTATTGAGCAGGCGGCTTCCACCTTGAAGATGCTGGAGGATGCCGGCATGACCCATTTTGACTACACCTATGCGGAAGAGCGGCGCACTTTCCGGGATGTCATAAGGGCGGGCGGCCTGGAAGGAAAACTCAGACCCATCATCTGGTACATGGACCAACATCACGAAGGCCGAGAGGAAAACTCCACGCAGGACGTAGTGGACAATGTCCGTTATCATTTGGATGAACTGGGCTGTGATAGAGCCGGAGCTGTCATCAAGTGGGACAATCGGTGGCCGAAGGACTGGCCTGCTTATACTCTGGACGCTATGGACCAGCTCAAGAACAAGGGGTTGACCGAGGCGGTCGGTCTTGGGGTGCTGGCAGGATCCCGCGCCAATGAGGAATATCTCTGGGACACTTGGGAGCACTGGGATTTTATTGCGCCTTACTGGAACTACGCCCTGCGTCGGGGTCAGATGCTGGTGGAGTTCGCACGGGAACGGGGCATGGGAGTTTATTCGGTCGGCGCTTTTCTCCGCGGGGCGGTGTTCAATTGGCCTGGAGTGAGACCGGCGACATTTGTCAGACCCTGGCTGAAATGGATTCTCCGTGAGCCCAGTGTGTTCGGGTTTGCCCTTAGT